>VBJT01000265.1 GCA_005880075.1 Chloroflexota bacterium | reverse complement strand
TCGCCACCTGCCGCATGGGTGGGAAGACCCTCATCCTCGTTCATCATGTCCGCAAAGGTGGCGGCGAGCGCGGTGAAGGTATCGCGGGTGGCCACGCCCTCCTCGGCCTCGTCGATGTGGCTCTAGAGATTCGGCCCACGGCCAACACACCCAACCGCCGTCTAATTCACGCTTACGGTCGCGCAGGAATTGGCGGCCAGTTTCTGTACGAGAAGTCCAGCGATGGCCGAATGGTTCCAGTTGGCAGGCCAAGCGAGGTTCGTCTGCAAGAAGTCAAGGAGAAGGCTCTGGACGTCCTTGGCGAAATGAACGGCGAGTTGAAGACGACGTCGGCAATCCTCAAAGAGATGAAGCCCCCGAGGCCATCTTCCGAGCAACTTCGGCGGGCGCTCATCGAGCTGGCCACGGACGGCGAAATACAACGCGACCCTCCCATGAGCGAAGAGGCACGTGGCAAGACACACCAGTGGCGATTGGCCGAGAGAAGCCCTCGCCGATGCAATCGAATTCGATGTGGAAGCAGAATTATGAGTCGCCCTAACCCACAGCCACAACCAAGTCTACTTCTGACCGTGAGCGAAGCGGCGGACTTGTTGGGTATTGGCCGCAATCTTGCATATGAACTCGTCCGCACAGGCCGAATCCCGTCAATTCGGCTGGGTCGGGTCATCCGCATCCCGCGGTTCGGCCTGGAACAGTGGGTTGCCCGAGAAGCTGGGCTGCCACAAGCCCCACTGAGCGTCGTAACATCCGCATCACAACGTCATTAGCCACAGGGGGTAATCGTGCAGGGACACATTCGTAAACGCGGAAAGGCCAAGGACTCTTGGACAGTAGTCGTGGACATGGGCTACGACCCGGTCACAGGGAAGCGTCGACAAGTCTGGCGCAGCGTTCGCGGAACCAAGCGTGAGGCCCAGGAACTTCTCGTCAATCTCCTGCACCAGCGTCAGACAGGCGTGGATGCACCCACTGGGCGCCTAACCGTCGCCGAGTTTCTCGAGCGCTGGTTGCGGGACTATGCCCAACCGAATACTGCCCCCAAGACGTTTCGGCGCTATTCAGAAATTGTTCATATCCATTTGGTGCCCCTCTTGGGCGATATCCCGCTGAGCAAGCTGCGGCCTCTTCACGTGCAGAGGGCATACGCAGAAGTCGCCAGGAAGGGGCTCTCCGCTCAGACCGCGCTTCACTGCCACCGCGTCTTGCGAGAGGCGCTAAAGCATGCCGTCCGCTGGCAACTGCTATCTCGGAACCCTGCGGACGCAGTGGAGCCACCAAAAGTGAACCGCCGCGAGATAACGGCGCCCACCTTAGAGGAGTTACGCACGTTGACAGCGGCAGCTGATATTACAGCTTACGGTGTCCTTGTGCATGTAGCCCTATTGACTGGTCTCCGCTTAGGCGAGCTCCTTGGATTGCGCTGGCAGGACGTAGACCTAGAGCGACGCGTACTTCATGTTCGACAGAGCTGTCAGTGGCTGTCGGGCCATGGCTATACCTTCCGACAACCGAAGACTTACAGAAGCGTGCGTCCAGTGTCGCTGTCGCCTCTCACAGTGGAAAGACTGAAGAGGCATCATGCCTCTCAACTAGAAGAGCGCCTCGGGGCTGGCCCCGCTTACCAGAACCTGGACCTGGTGTTCGCTACGCCGATCGGGAGGCCCATCTACCCTGGAACACTTCGAGCCAATTGGCTTCGCATCCTAAGAGAGGCGAGCCTACGTCACCTGCGATTCCACGACCTTCGCCATGCTCACGCCAGTTTGATGCTCCAGAACGGCGAGCACCCCAAGGTTGTGAGCGAGCGGCTGGGTCATTCGACCGTGGCAATAACGATGGACCTCTACTCCCACGTGATGCCAGGAATCCAGGACGAGGCCGCAGCCAGATTGGACGCCTTGTTAGCAAATGGTTAGCAAATGTTGAAGCACCTTAGCCAAAAACAGGCTAAAATCGTATTGCGGAGGGGTGGCAGAGCGGTTGAATGCGGCGGTCTTGAAAACCGTTGGGGTCGCGAGGCCCTCGTGGGTTCGAATCCCACCCCCTCCGCCAGATTTCGTTCGTAAATTGTCCGTTTCCGGCGCAAAGAGAAGGCCCTCCGAAATCCCGCTCGGAGGGCCATTTGCAAACGGATTGCAAACGCGAAGTTTAGTCGCGGAGCCGGTAACAGTTTGACGATGACAGGGCTGCCGGGCGGGTTCTCCTTCCCTTACCAGCGGCTCATTTCCCTATGGGGCCGCGTCGTTTCGTTCATGCGGCGCGGCTCCTATTTCCATTTGACGACTGCCATTTGGACCGGAGGGGGAGCGGTAGCTGTCAGCCGTTCCCCTGAGCCGGTGCGGAGGTTGAGTAATGAGCCGTCGCGAATACAGGTACGTGCATATGTCACGGACTCTCGGGAGACGTAGACGATGTCGACCAGGCGCAGCTTGTGGCCTTGTCGCAACTGCGGGACTGGGGTTATCGAGCCGACGATAAGGCGTTGCTAGTGAAGCCGGCGCCGTGCGACCCGCCGTATTGCGGCGGGAGCCACCTGGCGGGCTTCAGTGGGTGCCACCTGTGCGCGCGGTGATCGAACATTCAAGGCGCGTCGGCGCCTTCTGCGCGCCTGCGTGCTTCGTTTGCCAGTTCGTCTTCAATCTCTATATCCCTCAGAATCTTCGCAGTTCTCGATTTGTCCGCATGTTCCACCTCTACGGCGGCCAACTCTTTTTCGTAATCCTCGCGCTCGTCTTCCGGAGGTAAATCGGGAGCGTGGGCAGCCTCTTCCATCGTGCGGCCCAGGAGTC
>VBJT01000184.1 GCA_005880075.1 Chloroflexota bacterium | reverse complement strand
GCTCATCTTGAGCGCCCCGAAGAATCATCGAACAGGCGCCACAATCCCCGGTGCCACAGCCTTCTTTCGAGCCGCTGAGGCGCAGTTCCTCGCGAACCATCTCGAGCAGCGTCCAGCGCGGCTCAACGGGGACTTCGGTGGGCCTGCCGTTGACAGCGAGGGAGATGAGCTGCTTGGGCATGTCCTATCTGCTCCGTACGCGAATCAGGGCTTCCCGAAGCATCCGCGCCGCCATCACCCGCACGATGTGCCGCCTGAACTCCACCGACCCACGCACGTCCGCGATGGGGCTACACTCCGTAACCGCAGTCTCGGCCGCCCGCGCAAACGCCTCGTCCGAAGGCGCCTGGCCCTCGAGCGCCGCTTCCGCCTGTCGCGCGCGCGCCGGAGTGGGTGCGACCGCGCCGAGCGCCACACGCGCCCGCTCGATGCGTTCGCCCGCAATCGTGAGCGCCGCCGCCACGCCGACCACGGCGATGTCCATCTGCTTGCGCGGCGTATGCCTGTCATACGCGCTCCCAGTGCTCGGCGGCGGAACGGGAACCCGCACTTCGGCGAGCAGCTCATCAGTGGCGAGCGCTGTCTTTCCGGGTCCGAGAAAGAACTCCTCGAGCGCCAGCGTGCGTCGTCCCGAGGGACCTACGATCACAGCTTCGGCCTCGTATGCGAGGAGCGGCGGTGCGATATCCGCGGAAGGCGCGGCGTTGCAGACGTTGCCGCCGACGGTGGCCATGTTCATCGTCTGGATCGACCCCACGAGCGAAGCGCCCTCCGCGATCGCCTGATAGCGCGCGCGAATGACGGATGACTCCGCTACCTCCGCCATGGTCGCGCCCGCACCTATGCGTAGTCCTTCGCTCTCTCTGAAGGAAATGCCGCCGAGCTCCGGCACCCGCAACAGGCTTACGATGTGTGAGGGCGCGGCGAACTTGGTCGCATTCTCCTTCATCTGCACGACGAGATCCGTACCGCCGGCGAGCGGGCGCGCGGCCTCGCCGTGCTCTTGTAGCAGCGAAATGGCCTCGTTCAGAGTAGTGGGGGCGTGATATTCAAATGCGCGCAAGCGACCGTCCTTCCGAATGCGAAGCACATTCTATAACAGCCACCAGCTTTCAGCTATCAGCGTTCAGCGGCTCCACGGTATAATCCTGACCGTCGCAAGGAGGTAAACCGCCGTGTTGTTCTACGTCAAAGGAGAACTCCGCGAACAAGAGGACCTGCCAAGCGAGAAGTGGCTCGGTATGGTGGCTTCTACCTGGCAAGCGATTAAGCAGCTCGAGAACAACGGCAAGGTCCTTGCCGGCGGCGCCATGATCGGTAAACGCGCAGGGTGCGTAATTGTGGACGTCGATTCCAACGAAGAGCTCTTTGAGTTGCTTACGCGATTACCCGTCGCGGGCTACATGGAGTGGGAGGTCGTGCCGCTCATTCCGGCCGATAAGGCGCTCGATACGGCGAAGTGGGCGCTGCAGCAGCTATCGCTGGCGGGAACTCGCTAGACGCGCCTAGGCGTCCAGCCCCAAAGCCCGGAAGATCGCCTCGTACTGGCCGGGGTTCCCCGGCTGGAACCAGCGCTCAACGTATGCGATCCGCCCGCCCTGCTTGATGACGAATACCGCACGTCTGGATCGCTTGCCGCTATCATCGACGACATCAAAGGCCTTCGCCGCGTCCAGCTTCTCGTCGCTGGCGAGGGCAAACGGCACGCCGCCGAGCCGTTCCGCGAACACCCGGTGGGAATCGATGCTATCCGCGCTAATGGCCACCACCTCCGCGCCCAGCTCCCGCACGACCTCGTAGTCGTCCTTGAGCATCGAGATCTCGTTCGAGCACAGCGGCGTCGAGTCCTCGTAGTAGAACGCCAGCAGGACGCTGCCGCGGGCCGTCAGGTGGCTCAGGTTGATCTCGCCGTCCGTCGTTGGCAGCGTGAAGTCAGGCGCCTGGTCCCCGACCTCGGGCATCAGTCGCTTACTCCTAAGCCGCTGAGATGCGAAACATGGATGCCTTTCGCCTGAACAAGAACCTTAATACGCCCAAGTCCGGCCGGGTCGATGAGCTCCGTGACGGCACGGCGCCGTGCGACCCGTTCCTCCATGCTTAGCTCGTCACTGCGGGCCGGCAACGCCTCGCCAATCCCCAGGTTGGTGAGGAAATCCGATTGGGAGACCAGTCCCACGGTCTTCAGCCCGGCCGCTTCACCAGCCTGCTTCAGGCTTGTGAAGTCAATGTGGCTCGTCATGTCCTGGCGCCCGATTCGGGCGTAAGGGTCGTTGCTCGGGTTGTGCTTGTAGAAGCAGAGGAGCGTGCCCTCCTTGCGCCACGGCGCGTAAAGCTCCGGCGCCTCGTACCCGTAATCGAATGTCAGCACGAATCCCGACCGCAGCGCCTGTCTGGCGCGGGCCATCCAGTCGAGGGCCGCTAGATTGACCTCTGACGTGCAAACTTCGCCCGGGAGAAGCCCGATGCGCTCGAAGTACCGCCCAATTTCCGCCGTGGAAGATTCCTGCAGCTCTTCCCGGAACTGTTTCCCATCCCAGTCGACGAAGACCTCTCGCATCTCGCCGTCATCAATTCGCACTCGATGCACCGGCATGCTATCGAGAAGCTCGTTGCTTACGATGCACCCCTCGACCGCATCCGGCATCTCATTCGACCAGCGTACGTTCGACTCCAGCGCGTCCGCCTCAAGGAGCCCGCGTTGACGCGCTTGGAGGCTGGGAATCGGCTAAAGCGTAGCGTTTCCGGCGCCCGCTTCCACGATGTGCCACCGATCGGGCGCGCCCATTGCCTCCCACATCTCGCGCAGTTGCCGCCCGACCATCGCGCCGAAGATCGGGCTGACTTCGGGGCTGGTCAGGTAGTCCCCGTCTCGGCCCATCGTCTCGCGTCCAGAGCAGTAGTAGCCGAGGCGCGGTTCGTAAAGCGCCATGGCCATGAAATCACAGAACGTGATCGGCCCTTCATCCCGAATCCGGGCGATAATGCGTTCCTTGAGAGCCTGGTTCTCGGTCGCTGGGGCGAACTCGTTTTCCACGTTCCCTATCGTAACCCTCGCCTAGAACCGACGACGAGCTGTCGTGGTAAACTATTGGCGATTCCGCAAAGGTTGTACCGAATGCAAATATCTGACACAACACGCGGCGAGGCTTTCCGGCTGTTTGGAAGACTGGTCGCCCGCTCCGACCCCGGCCGCCTGGAAGCATGGGCCGATCTCGGACTAACCATGACCCAGCTGAGGCTGCTCTTCTTGCTTCGCCCGGCGGACGGACTCTCCGCGGGCGCGATCGCCGACCAGTTGGGCGTGACGCCTTCGACGCTGACGCGCATCATGGACCGCCTGGTGCGCCATGACCTCGTGCGCCGCGAGAATGACTGCAACGACCGCCGGCTCGTCCGTCATCACCTCACGGCCGAGGCGCGAAGGATTATCGAGGAAATGGAGCGTTTCGGCCGCGCGCGCATGGACCGCATTCTCGCCCGCCTGGGTCCTGCGCAGCTCGAGCGAGTAGTGCTTGCGCTGCGCGATCTCTCGGCCGCCTTCGAGGCAGCGGAGGTCGGGGAGAAGACGCAGGAGGCGCTGGCCTAATGGCCGCGCAAGCCCCCGCGTTCGGACCCATCGCCAATATGGCTACCCGCACGAAGGTCATCGTCATGGCCGGCACCATGCTCGGCATGTTCACGGCGGCCATGGATCAGACGATCGTCGGCACTTCAATGCCCCGCATCATCGCCGATCTCGGAGGCTTCGGGCTCTACAGCTGGGTTGGCACGGGCTTTCTGCTCGCCTCCACGGCCACCGTTCCCGTCGTAGGAAAGCTGACGGACATCTACGGCCGGAAGCCGTTCTACATGGCGGGGATCTTCATCCTTATCCTCGGCTCGGCGCTTTGCGGGTTATCCCAGAACGTCGAGCAACTGATCGCCTTCCGCGTCATTCAAGGACTCGGCGCTGGGATGATCATGGGCATCGCCTTCGCCATCCTCGGAGACGTCTTTACGCCGGCAGAGCGGGGCCGATGGGTCGGCCTGATGTCCGGCGTCTTCGCCTCCGCGAGCGTGATCGGCCCCCTCATCGGCGGAACGCTGACCGACCACGTGCACTGGCGCTGGGTGTTTTATATCAACCTTCCGCTCGGCGCGCTCGCGTTGACCGTTCTTCTAGTCGGGATGCCCAACATCAAGCCTCCGGTGAAGCCACGGCTGGATTATCGCGGGATCGTGCTGCTGTTGGCCACCGTGGTCCCGCTGCTTCTCGCCTTCTCCTGGGCCGGGAGCCGCTACGACTGGCTCTCGCCCCAAGTGATCGGCTTCTTCGGCTGGGCCGCGCTAGGCCTTGTTGTCTTCACCTACGCCGAACTGCGCACCGAAGAACCCCTGCTACCTATATCGCTGTTCCGCAACCGCGTCTTCGCCGTCTCCGCCTTGATCACCCTCATCACGGGCGTCGCCATGATGGGAAGCCTTTTCTATATACCGCTTTTCGTTCAGGGCGTGATTGGCCGCTCAGCCACGAATTCAGGCCTTGTGACTATGCCGATGATGATTTCGATGGCCATCGCCAGCGGCATATCCGGTCAGCTCATGTCGCGACTCGGGCGATACAAGGTTCTCGGAGTCCTCGGATTATCGATTATGGTCGGGGGAGTTTTGCTCCTCGCCCGGATGGACGTCCATTCGACGAGCACCGACGCAACCATCGCGATGATTGTCTTCGGAATGGGGCTCGGCACGGCCATGCCCCTCTTCATGCTCGCCGTCCAGAATGCCGTACCCTATCGCGTAATGGGGGTTTCAACGTCGACAATTCAGTTCCTGCGGTCAGTAGGCGGCACGATGGGCGTAGCCATTATGTTCTCGCTCATCCAGCGCCAATATCACAACGGCCTGGCGACGAACGTACCCGAGTCTGTCCGTTCGCGCCCGGAGCTGGCGAGGGCTCTAAGTGATCCACAATTCATTCTCAATCCGCAAGCGTACCAGCAGGTGCAGTCTGCGTTCTCTTCGTTCGGCGCCCAGGGCCAAGCCCTCTTTAGCCAGACCATCGAAGGCGTGAAGACTTCACTTGCCACAGCGATCACCGACGCGTTCCTGCTCGCCGTTTTTGTTCTTGCTGCTTCGGTGGTAATCGCGCTCTTCATGAAGGAAGTGCCGCTTCGCAAGCAACACTACACGCCTGAGGAAGAGCTGGCGGCAGCAACGCCGGCCGCGCCAGCGCCTGCTTTCGACGGGATTCCGGCCCATGGCCTTCCGCCGGTGGCCGGCGGCTCCGGCGAGGAGCCGTCCGCCAGCGTCGCACCTCCACCGCCGGCTTTCCATTAGCGGTTCTCCTCTGCCGGTCGTTCCACGCTGCCTTGGGAGCTTACCCCGTCCGCAGTGTTGTTGCGCGTGCGCCTCCCCATGTATCATCCGTTCCCGACTATGTGGCGCCGCATACCCACGATTACTTGTACTTCACCGATCGACGTAGCAGCCGGAGACAGCTCGACGTCTTCCGCATCTCGCCGGTAGATGGCGGGCCGTCTCGCGTCGCTCGCCGTCCTTCTGACATCGCTGGCTCTCCTCGCCTCTTCGTGCGGGGGCGACGATAATGAGCTGATCCTCGGCGCCACCACCAGCATCCAGGACACAGGGTTGCTCGACGAGATCGTCCGTGCCTTCGAGGGCGTGACGGACTACCACGTCAAGCCATCCGTCGGCGGATCGGGAGAAGTGCTCGCGCAAGCGCGGCGCGGCGAACTCGACATCAACATGACTCATTCGCCCGCAGACGAAGACAAGTTCATCGCCGATGGCGAGGGGCTGGACAAACGGCCGATCATGCGCAACTTCTTCCTCATCGCCGGCCCGGAAGCCGATCCTGCAGAGGTACGGGATGCCGGCAGCATGAGCGAGGCTTTCAAGCGCATCGCTGGAACACAGAGCGCCTTCATTAGCCGGGGGGATCAATCTGGGACGAATATTCGCGAGCTATCGATATGGGACCAACTCGGAATCGCACCCGAGGGCCAGCCATGGTATCAGGAATCGAGCACAGGCCAAGGCCAAAACCTGGTTGTCGCCTCGGATAAGGACGCTTACACGCTGGTGGATAGCTCCACTTTCACGGTATTCGAGAAAAGGGTTGGTCTCCGCGCCTTATTGACGGACACAGAGAAGCCGAATGTGTACTCGGTAATTCGGGTGGCCTCCGACAAGCACCAAAACGTGAACGCTACGGGCGCTATCGCCTTCGCCGAATTCAGCACGTCGCCAGCCGGCCAATGCGTAATCGGTGATTTTGGCATGGAAGAGTATGGCAAGAGCCTCTTCGAGCCCGCTGCCCGCTGTCCGTCCGCTAATGTCGGTGGCTAATCAAATAGAATGGCACCCGAGCGATGGACCTAATCTGGGATGGCGTCACAGAAGCGCTCCGCCTCATCTTCAACGGCGACAGCTACGTGTATGAGGTCACCTTCACCTCGCTGCTCGTCTCTGGTAGCGCTACGCTCATTGCGCTCGTTCTCGGCCTGAGCATCGCCTCGTTCCTCGCCTTCAGGGCACCGCCCGGCCGCACTCTCGCGCTCAGCGCCTTCAACGCCGGGATGGCGTTGCCGCCGGTCGCCGTCGGCCTTCTCGTCTCGATCATGCTCTGGCGCACGGGGCCGCTCGGCCAGCTCCACCTCCTCTACAGTCGCACGGCCATCGTCATCGCGCAGGCGGTCATCGCTACGCCAGTGGTCGCGGCCCTGAGCACGGCAGCGCTTCAAGGACTAAATCCGAACCTTCGCCTTCAGGTGCTGGCTCTCGGCGCCTCGCGCTGGCAGGCTGCTCTTCTCCTCTTCCGGGAGGCGCGGATATCGCTTCTCGCGGCCGCGATGGCCGGGTTTGGAGCCGCCATCTCTGAGGTCGGCGCCACGATCATGGTGGGCGGGAACATCAAGGGCTCCACGCGCACCCTTACCTCCGCCATCGTCCTCGAAGTCGGGCAGGGCGATTTCGAGACGGCCATCGCCCTGTCTTTCATCCTGCTGGCCGTTATTCTCTTGCTCGTCACACTCTTCACCGTCCTCCAGCAACGACGGCCCCCCGAGTGAGCGACCCGCTGCTCCACCTCCAGGATATTGTCGTCGAGCACGCGCGCCGCCGCATCCTCGAGGTGCCATCTCTGAACGTGCTTCCGAATGAAGTGCTCGCTGTCGTGGGGCCGAACGGCGCCGGCAAGAGCACGCTGCTCAGGGTAATCGGCCAGCTCGAACGGCCTTCGCGCGGAAGGGTTCTCTTTGGAGGCCGCCCGATCTCGGGCAATCCTCTGCCGTTCCGGCGTCGCATGGCGTTTGTCTTTCAAGAACCGCTACTTCTCGATACGAGCGTTGAAGGCAACGTGGGCTCGGGACTCTCCCTGCGCGGTGTGCCGAACGACGAACGTCAGCGGCGAGTCGAGGAGTGGACGGCTCGCTTTGGCATTGCCGGTCTGCGCCGGCGCACCGCCCGCACCCTTTCCGGGGGTGAAGCTCAGCGCACCAGCCTCGCGCGGGCGATGGTCCTCGAGCCAGAAATCTTGCTTCTAGACGAGCCTTTCAGCTCGCTCGACGCCCCTACGCGCGAGTCGCTGATCGATGACCTCGACGCCGTTCTCACCACCAATCGCGTAGCCACCGTCTTCGTCACGCACGATCGGACAGAAGCCCTACGGCTGGGCGATCGTATCGCTGTCCTAATGGGGGGAACGGTGCGCCAGTTGGGTACGGCCGCCCAGGTGTTTTCGTCGCCCATCGACGGCGAGGTCGCTGCGTTCGTCGGCGTAGAGACAATCATCCCTGGCCGCATCCGTGATGCGTCGCGAGGACTCGCCGCCGTCGCCGTCGGCGACAACACGATTGAGGCCGCCACCGAACTTGAACCGGGTGCCGACGTCCTCGTATGCCTCCGGCCCGAAGAAGTCATCGTCAGCGGTCTCGCCGATGCTATGCCGATGAGCGCGAGGAACCATCTGCGCACCATTGTCAAGCGTGTGCGCCCGGCCGGGCCTTATATCCGTTTGGAGCTCGAAGCCGGCTTCACCCTCGTCGCGCACATCACGAAGCAGTCATTGGAGGAGCTGGCCCTTTCTCCGGGCTCAAATGCCGTGGCCAGCTTCAAGGCCACCGCCGTTCACCTCATCCCTCACCGGCCGGGGTGACCGCCTCGCCCAGGGCCGCCAACAGATCAAGAGCGTTGCTAATGATCCCGTCGACGCCTTCCGCCGTGAGCCGTCGCGCCTCCTCTGCATCGTCCACCGTCCAGCAAAAGACATCCACACCTTGATCCGTGAGGAATCGCGCGCGCTCCTCGTTCAGAAAGCGGTGCCCGATGCAGACCCGCCTAACGCGTTCGTCGTCACCCACCAGGCGCATGAACTTCTCCCACTGGAACACTCGCTCCACGGAATAGCGGACCTCTAAGTCCGGCGCCTCTCTCCCCACATCCTCCAGCACCGGCCAGTACTGTCCGCAGATGGCAACGCTGTTCTCCGCGCCGTACTCGCGGACCGTCCGGACGAGCGCCGAGGCGAATTCCTGGTTTCCCTGACCGCGATACGAACCCTTGACGTCAATCAGCAGGCATTTGGCGCCTGCCAGCGTTTGCAGCACTTCGTCGAGACTCAAGCGGTTCACATCCAGCCGGATGTACCAGCGCCTGCCGAGGGGAAGACTCCACGGCGGCAACGAGTGACCGCGCATCCGTTTGTCGACGAGCAGCGGAAAAGGTCTCATTCGCGCCTCGTGGCGTACCCAGACCCTTCCCCCGCTATACCAGACGTCGACCTCGATCATGTCTGCCACCGACTCCATCGCTGTTTTCAGGCGTGTCCTCGTGTTTCCGAACGCATGCGCGATCCGTAATGGGCGGCCTCGGAGTGGGTGAATGGGTTCTTCCTGGCGCGCGCCGGCTTTGCTCGAGCGCGACTGACCGGGCGCCACTAGCTGCCGGCCGGGGCGGTTCCGGGCTGCACCTGAGTTACCTGCTGCGCGCGCAGCGCATAATGCGCCGTCGCCATCGCGAGTATCTGTCGCATCGTGTACGACCCCAGCTCCGGGTCCGCTGCTTCGCGCTCAAGGTCTTCTGGCGTGAGATCGTGCAGGAGATTCGTGAAGCGGCGGTGCGCAACTTGCAGAGCGGCCACAGCTTCACGCAGCGACGAAAAATCCGCTCTCTGCACACAGGGCGGCTGCGGCAGCGACATCGCCCGTGCCGCCAGCCGCCCGTAGTAGAGGTTCACGTCGTCCGATGTCCGCTCGACGATCGCCTTCACCGAATCGCCGCCATCTTGCTCGGCGAATCGTTCCTGGTCGCCGCCCTTTAGCACCTCGAGCAGCGACTCGTGAGCTTCCTGAAGCCGGCGCAGAAGTTGCTCCAGGTCTTCTGTTTCGGCGGAGCCACCCTTGGTCATCGCTGCTCCAGCGGCTGCCGGCCGGCGAAGCCGGTGTCCAGCTCGTGCCACCATTCGATCCGCTCCTCGCCGAGCTTCCAGCAGAGATAGACCTCTCTCCCGTCCACCTCGGTGCGAAAATCGATTAGCCCCTGGTCAATGTCCTTCAGTTCACAGCCCAGCTCGTTTATCTGCTCCCCCAGCCCATTCAGCGCCGCCAGGGCCTGTTCCACTCCTTCCTGTGCTCCCTTCAAACCGGCCTGCGCGAGCTGACCATTCCCCCGCATCTTGTCGCTCAGCTCAACCGCCTGCGCCGCGAAGCGGTTATATTCTCTCCTCCGCTCCCGCATCTCCTCGAGCAACTGCGTCAGGCGTGGCAACAGCTCTTCGGCTTCGTTACGTGTGAACTGCCTGGGCGGCATCCCGAACTATTGTAGCGCGGATCTTGGCGTCTGCCAGACGGCTGCTATGCGCGCCTTGCCGTTATTTCTTCCGGGATGCGAGCGAAGTCGCAGCTCGCGAGCCAGTCTCGCACGTCCGGCTCTCGCTGCGGAATCGCTCGCAGAATGTCCCGAGTGTGGTTCGGGTCGTGCAGGGCGATTGCCCAGAGAAGGTCTTCGAGCCGCACCTGAGTGGGCGGCAGATCGATCACCTTCCGGTCTCCCCCGAACGGGATCATCAGGTCGAGCTGGTCGTCCGAAAGCGCCGACAGGACGCGCGCGTATTCCGCCCGGTGCTCCGCCGCCTCCGAAAGGAGTTCGTCCACGGAGGCGCCCGCGCGCAACGGCACCGTCGCTTCGTTCCATTCATCGATGTCGAACGGCGAGGGAGGCGGCACCTCAGGCGCCGACACGCCGGCAATGCCGACAAGCGGAGCGAGGAAGGGCACGATCAGCGAATCGATCGTCGCCAGGTGAGCAATGTATCCGTGAACCGTCCACGGCGTCCCGGGCACCCGTTCGGCCAGTTCCCCGGCTGTCAACGAGCGGCAGAACGCCTCGAAGCGCTCGCGATGCCGCGCTTGTTCGTCGCGGATTGCCTGCGCACGAGGTACGGTCACGGCCGAGAGTTTAGCACACGCAGTAAATTGTTGACTCGCCCTTCCCGTAATACATATCATCGCCTCACCGCGAGCCGAGCGGCAGAAAGAGGTACTCGCTTTGAAGATCTCGATGTTCCACCTAATGCCCTATCGCGACCTCCCGGACGACTTCGAAAAGCGCTACCACTCAGTCTGGGTGGACCCGCCCTTCCACGAGCTCTCCACGCCGGACAAGGCGGGACAGTTCTATAACTGGACGCTCGACGAGCTTATCTACGCCGCGAAGGCCGGAATGGACGGCGTCTGCGTCAACGAGCACCACCAAAATGCCTACGGCAACATGCCCGGCCCAAACCTCATGGGCTCTGTGCTGGCCCGGGCGACGGCCGGCACGGATGTGGCCATCGTCCAGATGGGTGCCACGCTCCCCACAACGCAGCCACCAATCCGCGTCGCCGAAGAGTACGCGATGCTCGACTGCATAAGCGGCGGCCGCCTCGTCGCCGGAATGCCGCTGGGCAGCCCGATGGACGCCAACCTCTGCTACGGCATCACGCCGATCGAGCAGCGCGAACGCTACTACGAGGCGCACGACCTGATCCTCAAGGCCTGGCAGTCCCGGGAGATCTTCCCGTGGAACGGCAAGTACACACAGCTACCAATGGTCAATCTCTGGCCGCGGCCCGTGCAGCAGCCTCATCCGCCGGTCTGGGTGCCCGGCAGCGGAAGCCTCAGCACCTGGGACTTCGCCGTCCAGCATGACCACTGCTACTGCTTCCTCAGCTACTTCGGCAGCAAGCTCGCCAAAGGCGTCATGGACGGCTTCTGGGAGTTCGTCGGCAAGTCAGAACGCGACTCGAACCCTTACCGAGCCGGCTTCCTCCAGCTCCTCGTCGTTTCAGAGACAGATGCCCGCGCTGAGGAGGAGTATTACCCGCACATTCGCTATTTCTACGACAAGTGTCTCCATATCGCCCCGGAGTTCGCCACCCCGCCCGGCCACCAGGACTACCGCAGCCTGGTGAACACGATGAAGAAGCAGTTCAAGGACGTCCGCAGCATGCGGGACGAGCTGCCGAACTTCACTTTCAAGTCATCGCCGGCAGCCCTGCGACGGTGCGCGACCAACTCACAGAAGCGATCAAGGACCTGCGCGTCGGGAACCTGATGGTGCTCCTGCACATCGGCTCAATGCCGCACGAACTGACGCTGAAGAACATCGACCTCTTCTCCCGTGAAGTCCTCCCCCACGTCCGCGACATCTGGGACGATAAGTGGCAGAACCGCTGGTGGCCGGAGAGCTTGCGGGCAAAGCGCGCGCTACCTGCCGAAGCCGTTCCAGTCGGCGGAGGTTCCTGATGGTCGCCACTCAAGACCGCACCCTGACTGCCTGGCGCGACGAGGTCCAGACGCTGGTCAAGATCGCCGGCAGTGGCCCACCGGTCGTCTTCCTCCACGGCGCTTACGGCCTGCAGTGGGACCCGTTCCTCGACAACCTCTCGCAATCGCACACGGTCTACGCGCCCGAGCACCCGGGCACGACCCCCGGCGCGCCCGACGCGGTCAAGCCCTTCGACAACCTGTGGGACCTCGTCCTCTACTACTACGAGCTGTTCGATAACCTGGGCCTCGACGCGCCTGCCGTCATTGGCCACTCTTTCGGCGGCATGGTGGCGGCGGAGCTGGCGGCTACGAATCCCGAGCGGGTCAGCAAGCTCGTCCTCATCGACCCGATCGGCCTTTGGCGGGACGACCAGCCCGTCCGCAACTGGATGACCACCTCCTTCGCAGACCTGCCGAAGTACCTCTTCGCCGACCAGAACCTACCTCTCGCTCAGATGATGGCCGCCGCCGCCCGCATGACGAACTTGACCGACGAGCAGATGGACATGCAGATCCAGATAATGTGGTCTGCGGCCTGCACGGGGAAGTTCGTCTGGCCAATCCCCGACAAAGGCCTCAAGAAGCGAATTCACCGCATCCAAGCGCCTACGCTGATCATCTGGGGCCGCCAGGACGGCATCGCGCCTCCCATCTACGCGGACGAATTCGCCGGTCGCATCAGGAACTCACGCGTCGAGCTAGTCGAAAACGCCGGCCACGTGCCTCATATGGAACAGCTCGAGACGGTCTCAAAGCTCGTAGCAGACTTCCTGGGCGTCTGATCGCTGCCCGGTGCGCTAGCCGATCTCGCTGACCAGCACCGGGCCGCCCCTCGACATACGAACGGAAGGCCGCGATCGCAAGCACGAGCGCCGCACGGCCGTCGTTTCCTGTGACCAGCGGTTCGCTATCCTTCCTCACGGATTCGACAAACGCGTTCAGCTCCGCGATATAAGCATCCAGATAACGGTGAGCAAAGAAGGGCAGCTCGCCGTCCGCCGAACCCTTGTCAATCGGCTGGTTCGGCACACAAACCGTACCCTGCGGCCCAAAGACCTCGGCGCGCTGATCATAGACAACCGACCGCCGGCTATTATCGATCGACGCAATGGTGCCGCCTTTGAGGCGGAGCAGCGTCATCGCCGTATCGGGGTCTTCGCCGACCCCGTGTTCCCGTGCCGCCATCGCCGAACCGTACGACATGACGCTTTCCGCCTCAGCGCCGATCATGAACCGCACCATGTCGAGGTCGTGCATGGCGCTGTCGAAGTACAGATCGCCCGGCGCTTTCGGGCCCGTATACGGAAGTGCCGGATCGCGGCTTATGAGATGGACGATCTGGGGCCGGCCGATGTCACCCCGCTTGATCGCCTGACGAGCCGCCCGGAACGCCGGGTCGAAGCGCCGGTTGAAGCCGATCTGCAGCTTCACTCCCGCGCGCTCCACGACGCCGAGCGCCCGGTCGGCCGCCATCAGGTCCCAGTCGATCGGCTTCTCGCAAAAGATGTGCTTTCCGGCCCGCGCCGCCGCCTCGATCACGCTCGCGTGAGTATTTCCCGGCGTGCACGCCAGCACCGCATCGAGCGAAGCATCGGCGAGCAACGCCAGGTGGTCACCGTAAACGGCATCCGCGCCGAATTCTTCCGCGCACCCATTCGCCTTCTCGCTGTCGAGGTCCGCCACGGCGCATAGTTCGCCGTTTGCCACGTGGCGCGACAGGCAACGCGCGTGAATGCGCCCCATCACGCCCGCGCCAATCAGCCCGATCCGCACGCCACCCATGATTAGACCTCGAGCGCCCGTACATACGCCCGGTCGCGCCGCGCGCTCTCCAGCGGCTCGCCCAAGCCCGGCGGAAGCTCATCCTCCACGACAATCCAGCCACTGTAATTCTGCTTCCGCAGCTCACCAAGCACCGATGCGAAACCGATGTCGCCTTCGCCGAGGCCATAGAAGACACCGTTGCGAACAGCAGTAAAATAGTCCCAGCCTTCGCGCCTCGCTCGCTCAGCGATGTCCTCGTGAAGGTCCTTAAAGTGAACATGCCACATGCGCTCGTCGAACCGCTTGACCGCATCGACCGCGTCGCCTCCCGCAAAGGCCCAGTGCCCTGTATCGAAGCACAGCCCGAGGAGCTCGGGCGCGGTCGCACCGAGAAGCCGC
Organism: Chloroflexota bacterium; assembly: GCA_005880075.1. Classification (GTDB taxonomy): domain Bacteria; phylum Chloroflexota; class Dehalococcoidia; order SM23-28-2; family RBG-16-64-32; genus CF-163. Next base: position 11,030 of record VBJT01000184.1, on the reverse strand, counting down.
TCCGTTTCCTCAAGGGTCTCGACGAAGCCTGCGCAGTGGTGGTGAAAGACCGTGCGCAGCCCCGTCTCGTCCCGGACCGCTCTCGCGACAAGTTCAGCGCCGCTCGCGAAATCCCGTCGCCGTTCGGCGCTCAGGCCGTGCTCGGGCCGGATGCGCCCGGCGAGCTTCGTACGCACGGCATCTGTCCCGTTGTCATCAGCCAGTATTACGAACTGCCCGCCGCCGCTTTCATTGCCGCCCGCGCAGGCTGCCAGCAGCCGCGCCGTGCGCAGCGCCGCCTCGACGCCTTCACGATGCCTCGAGGTATCCGCCAGCGGCCATGGCACGAGCGCGCCGACGAGCGCCAGCCCGCGCCGCTCGAGCTGTGGTCGCAGCACCTCGGCATCGGTAGGCATGAATCCCCAGTCCCCCAGCTCAGTGCCCTCATAGCCGCTTTCAACCATCTCATCGAGAACCAGCTCGTACTTCGGGAAGCCGAATTCGTCACCGAATCCTCTCAACACGCCCCACGAGCACGGTGCGTTCGCGATTTGTATTTGGCTCACAGCGCAAGGCTATCGCATGCCCAATTAGCGCGCATACCCCAGAGTGATCCAGTCACACCTTTGGGCCGCCGCCCGGCGATAAATCAAGATAGAGATGGATGCGCTGTCTTGGCACACGCTCGCCCCAACGGCATTGACGCTCGCAAAGGCTCCCATCCTGATGGCCGGTCTCTGGCGAGAATGGGACGGCCTCGTCGCCCTCTACGCGACCCCGCCAGTCCTCACCTGGGTGCGCGGCTTCCGCCTCTCCATGATCGGCCTGGCGCTGGCCGGTAGCGGCGCCGGCTGGCTCCTCGGTCAGACCCGTCGCATCGTGCTCTCGCTTGCCATCGGCGGCGAGGAGACGCTCGAATCCTCGATCATGCACTTCGCGCTCACCCGTGGGCGCGATCTGCGCATTACCCTCGGGCGCTAAGTTCCCAACCTACGACGGGAACCCCGGCGTCGAATGGAGCTTCTCCATCTGCTCAACGTGCGCATTAGCGTGCACGCGCAGGAAATAGAACCACTCGCGCCAGTTCATGTCGCCCAGGAACGAGTTGTTCGCCTTTACATCGAGGCGGTTAGTCTTGACGCTGTCGTCGAATAGCCCATCGGTGAACCCCGGCAAGCCTGCGATCCTCTTCTTCACGCCGGGAAGGTCCGCTGGATCACCCTTGAACTGTGGCGGCGGGTCCCAGTCCTCATCGGTCACTACTTGCCCCTTGGCCAGAAGGCCTGCGATCTTCCCCAGTACAGCCGTTCCGAGGGCGATATGGTCACCCACCTGAGCGGCCGACCACTCCTCGGCGTCAGGCTTCCATGTGGCCTGCTGATCGGAGAATGAGTCAAGGGTGGTTGCCAGTCCTCCGCACGCCTCGCGTACCGCTTGCTTCAACTCGCTATCGCTCAGATCATTCATTGGCCCGAGCAGGCGGACCCGCCGTTCAGCAAATTCGGCTTCAGTCGTCATCGCTCCTCGCCTCCATACCAGATTTCTTTCGTTTACAGCGCGATTCTATCTCATGCTTTTCAGCGGTTCCAACACGGATGTTTCCGAGTTGTAACAAGCGTCGCCCCATCTCGAGCTTGAAATGGCGAACCGGCCGGAAGTAAAATGCTCGCACTAAACGAGGTGGCAGCCCGCCGCGCAGTTAGAGGTCTCCCCGGCGGGCCGAGAACGGAGTCGCCCATGGTCGCCAACGATCCCGTGAGCCGGGCGGATGAGCCAGCCCGCCTCACACAGCTCGCTTCGTGCGCGGGCTGCGCAGCCAAAGCCGGCGCCGATGTGCTCGCGCAGGTCCTAAGCCATCTCTCGAACCTTCAAAACGGTCACCATCCTAATCTCCTCGTCGGCCTGAGCGCGCCCGATGACGCCACGGTCTATAAGCTTAGCGACGAGCAAGCCGTTGTCCTCACCGTCGACTTCTTCGCACCTCTCGTCGACGACCCGTACGAATACGGTGCCATCGCCGCGGCAAACGCAATCAGCGATGTCTACGCAATGGGCGCTGAGGCGGTCCTCGCCCTCAACATCGCCGGCTTTCCGGCCAGCCTGCCTTCGCAGACGGTCGCCGGTATATTGCGCGGAGGAGCGGACAAGGTCTCCGAGGCCGGAGCCATCGTCGCCGGCGGTCATACCATCATCGATGAGGAGCCCAAGTATGGGCTCTGCGTGATGGGCCTGGTGCATCCTGATCGCATCCTGACCAAGGCAGGCGCCCGCCCGGGCGACGCCGTGTATCTCACCAAGCCCCTCGGCACCGGACTGATCACCACCGCCGCCAAGTTCGACGAAGCGGCGCCGGAACACCTCCAGGCGGCCATCGAAAGCATGACCACGCTCAACCGCCACCCTTCGCATATCGTGCGTGAGACAGCTCACGCCATGACCGACGTGACCGGCTACAGCATCCTCGGGCACGCCTACGAAATGGCGGACGCGGGCCAGGTATCCATTCGCTTTACCCAGTCCGCGCTACCGTTGCTGCCAGGCGCCTTGGACTATGCCTTCAAGGGGATTACGACCGGGGGTGGCGCGCGCAACCGCAATTACCTCGACGGCAAAGTCGAGGTCTCCCCCAAGGTTACCGAAGAGATGCGGCACATTCTCTACGATCCGCAGACTTCTGGGGGCCTGCTTTTCGCCCTGTCTCCGGAATCTATCGCCGATACCGAGTCCGCCTTTGAGCGCGCCGGCCTCCCTCTCTGGCGTGTAGGCGAGGTGCATAAGGGCTGGGGCGTAACCGTCGTCCCCTGACTCTCGGCGCAGCCTGTGAAACCCGAATATGGCATGGTCCACGGCCGCTTCCAGCCGTTTCACAACGGCCATCTCGAGTACCTCAGAGCTGCCCGCGAACTCTGCGACACCCTCATCGTCGGTATCACGAACCCCGACCCGACGCTGATCGTCGAGGAGCCCACAAGCGAGCACCGCCACCTACCCGAGTCCAACCCGTATACCTACTTCCAGCGCCTCCTCATGGTCCGAGAAGTGCTCCGAGACGAGGGCGCCCCCGATGAATGCTCGATCATCATTCCCTTCCCCATCAATTCGCCCGAGCGCTGGCGCTACTACATACCGCCGAATGCCATTCATTACGTGCGCGTCTTCTCCGACTGGGAGCAATCGAAGGTAGACCGCCTGCGCGAACATGGATATGCGGTCGAAGTCCTTCACCCCGGCATCGAGAAGGAGATCGAGGCCAGCGAGGTGCGCAGGCGTATGGCGAGTGGTGAGGACTGGCAATGAGAGCCTTCGCGAAAGCGCGCCCGCCCTCTAATGCGCGTCCTCCTCATCATCTTCGACGGCCTGGCCGACAGACCCGCGCCCGAACTCGACGGCAAGACGCCGCTAGAAGCAGCCCGCACGCCTAACCTTGACCGCCTTGCCGCCGCAGGGATCAACGGCTTAATGCATCCCAAGTCGCCCGGCTATCCGCTCGGCAGCCCGCTTGCGCTCCACCTCATGTTCGGCTACCCCGAAGATGCGTTCCCTGACCGCGGCCCTCTCCTCGCCTCCGCCCGCGGACTGTCGATCGCTCCCGGCGATGTCGTGCTCGCTGCCCGCTTCGCCTCCGTCGAAGAGCAGCCGGACGGCCGCCTGCGCCTCCTCCAGCGGTTCATTCGCGGGCGCGAGCAGGAATGCAGGCGGCTCGCCGGCACCATCGCCAAACATGAGATCGATGGCCTGACCTTCCGCTACGTCTACGCCGGCAACGGCGACGGCAATCTTTTTATCACGGACGCTGCCTCATTCCAGATTACCGACACCGACCCGCTGGGGCTTGATCTGCCCGTCTTGCGCTCTCAGACGCGGGCGGAGGCCTTCGATAAGCCGACTGCCGATCGGTCCGCCGATGCCCTCAATCAGTACCTGACCTGGGCTCACTCGCAGCTATGCGATGCAACGGCATCAAACGACGGGCCACCGATCAATTCCCTTATCACGAAATGGGCCGGCCCGAAGCCCCACTATGAGCCCTTCGCCGAACGCTGGGGCATGCAGGCCGCCAGCCTGCCCGACGAAGAGGTCGTCTCCGGCCTCATGCTCGAGCTCGGCTTCCATCTTGAACAGATCGAGGACGCGGACCCGGAGGCGGACCTGCGCCGGCGTCTCACCCGCGCCGCCGAATTGCTACGCGACGGCTACGAGTTCGTGCACCTGCATTCGAAGTACCCCGACCCAATGTCTCATGAAAACGATCCTCTCCGCGTCCGCGACGCCATCGAAGCGCTTGACGCCGGAATGGAGACGTACTGGCAGCTTCTGGCGCCCGATCCGGACTTGATCACTATGCTTACCACCGACCACACAACACCGTCCGTCTGGGCGCACCATCCGCGCGGCCGGTTCTCGGACCAACACAGCGGCGAGGAAGTGCCCCTTGTCGTTCGCGGCGGCAATGTTCGTGTCGACGGCGTGAAGGACTTCGGCGAGCGTGCCGCCGCTTCCGGCGCTCTCGGCCATCTTCGCGGGGAAGACTTCATGCCGGTCCTCCTGAACGCCGCCGAGCGCGCCAATATGTGGGAGACGCGCCCGACGCCGGCCCGCCGCCTCTACCGGCCACGCCCCGACCAGATCGAGCCGTTTAGGCTGGGTGGCGATTCATAACGAACCGGCTATTCGTGCCCTTCTTGCTCCTCTAGTTCGGTTGAGATTTCGCTCGGTTCGTCCACGCCGAATGCCGTCCGGATCGTAACCGCTGCCATGCAGGCCGCCGACCGGAGGTCGGCGGGCGCCAGCCATTCTCGATAGTAGTTTACCCGCTCGTATTCGTTGGCCTTAGAATATGGCGTCTCGGGCGGATGCCAGCCGAGTCCTACAACCCGGTCTTCGATCTCCGGCGAGAGGCTATCTTCCAGATCCAGGAACTGGTTGCTCACTACTTCTCCCAATAGCGAGCCGTTTCCTTCAGATGCGAACTGCACGAAGCGGTTGCGTGACGCCTTGACCTGGAAGATCGCGAACGAGTCCTCTGGCATATCGACCAGCGCTCGCAAGACCTTGTAGATTTCGCGTCCAACCTCCTCGACGCTCACGGGTCCACCCTGCTCCGGCGCGCCTTGTAGTTGGCGTACAGCACAGACTTCGAGGCCATCGCGGACATTGGCGATGCGAACTGCCCCTCTTCTTCCCTTAGCTCCTCGGCCATGACCGCGGCTTCCGGCAGATCGACTGCCATCGCTTCGAGAGCCGCTACCTCCGCCACGGCCCGCGACGACGCCCGACCGTAGTCGCCAACTTTGTTGAACACGAGCGCATCCGTCCGCGCCAGCGCAGCTCGCGCCTTCGCTGCCTGGAGCAGCGTGTCCCGGTTCGGCGTCTCCTGGCGGCATTGCTCTTCAGACGCCGTTTCAACAACGACCACCTTCGAAGTCGATCGAGTCCGCGAGTCGTTGGGATCCTGCCAGCCGAGCGTCACCTCGATCTTGAGTGGGCTTGCGGCCTGAGGAGGAAGGTCGAGCGCGAAGCAAACATCCACCACTGTCCCCTCCGATAGATCGCCCAGCTGGTAGAGCGCCCCGGCGATCGGAAGGCCGTTCAAATTGCTGACCGCCACCCCGCCCGCTACCACTTCGAGCGTTGCCGAGCGCGCCGCTATGGTCAACAACTCCCCGAGTTCGCTCGACAGGAAATCTGGGATCTGCTCCGGCCGCTCGATGTAATAGAAATGCCCGTTGCCTGCCTCCGCCATACCCGATACCAGTACCTCGTCAAAATCGAGCCCTACGCCGAACGCCGTCGTACTGACGCCGCGTGCAGCTAGCTCCCGGACGTGGTGCAGGATCTCGGCCCGGTCCGTCACTCCGACATTGGCGAGCCCGTCGGTCATGAGCAGCACCCGGCGGACGCGCGCCTCTTCGAGCCGGCTCAACTCCTCCGCCCCCGCCAGCCAGCCCCCGAAGAGGTTTGTCGAACCGCGCGCATGGAGCTGATCGATCGCCTCGAGCAGCCGCTGCCGCTGATTCCCGTCGACACGACCGCACGGCGCGAATGGAAGGATCTCGTCGTCGTAAGCAACCAGCCCGCATCGGTCGGTCTCTCTCAGCAGGCTTACCGCGGTTGTTGCAGCCCGTCGCGTGTACTCGATTTTCGAGCCGCCCATCGAACCGCTGCGGTCGAGGACGAGCTCGATGTCGAATGGGGCGCGAGAGGTACTGGTCGATGGCATGCGGGGCGCCTCGTTTCCTCCTTCTCTTCTTCGAGAATTTTTCTTGCTTCCTTCACGAGCCGCCAGAGCCAGCGCTGGCTGCGCGCTCCCCGCCTGCGGACATGGAGCTCAACATCGGGGGTAATCGCTACCCTCACCCAGGACTCTGCGTCGTACGCACCCGTGCGCTCCCTCGCGTCCGACATGCCTCGCTGTTTGTAGACCGGCCCCAGCTCCCGCAGGCTTGCGATGTATTCCGATGCTGTCGATGCCATAGGCCCGGGGCTCAACGGCTCTAACGGCAAAAGCATGGCTGCGCTTGAGTCCGGTTCCGGGGAGCGGGTGCGTCCGGCCAGCTCGTCGCGGATCTCTTCGAGCGAGAGGCGCATCGATTGCAGCTTCTTGATGAGACTTAGCCGGTCGAGATGATCCTCCCCGTACACCGCGGCCTTCCCCGCGCCCGAAGGAGGCGGTAGTAGGCCGATTTCCACGTAGTAACGGATTGTCCTGCGGGTAACGCCGGATTGCCCGGCCAGCTCACCGATCGAAAGCTCCATCGAGCGTTATCCTACCAGCATTACGTCATACTGTCAAGTTGTAGTATGCGTCGAAATACCAGGCGCGGAGAGTTGTGACTTGCAGGCTGCGCGTGTATGGCACAGACTACCAGCCACAATACCGGCAGCAAGGAGCAACCCCATGGACCCTGAAGCTAAGATCGCCGTGATTACCGGCGCCGGCTCCGGCATCGGCCGCGCGGCTGCCCTCGCGCTCGCCCGCGAGGGTGCCTCCATCATTGTCGCCGATCTAAACGAGGGGGGCGGGCGCGAGACGGTACGCTTAATCGAAGACGCCGGCGGCAACGCGGCGTTCGTCCACGTTGACGTTACCAAGCGGGACGACCTCCAGCGAATGGTCTCCTTCGCCCAGGAGACCTTCGGGGGCATCGACATCTTCCACAACAACGCCGGCATCGGCACCCCTCAACCCCGCTTCCCGGCGGCTGCCCTCGAGCTCTGGGAGAAGACGCTCACCGTGGACCTGTGGGCGGTGATCGCCGCCGTTCAGGCGGTCGTGCCCGCGATGCGCCAACGCGGCGGCGGTGTCATCGTAAATACCGCTTCGCTCGCCGGCCTGATCGCCCATCTTCCCGATCCCGTATATTCCGCCGCCAAGCACGGAGTCGTCGGCCTCAGCCGCTCGCTCGCCTTCCTCAGGGACGAGGCGAATATCCGCGTGAACTGCATCTGCCCGGGCGTCGTCGATACCCCGATGGTCCGCGGCGTTCCCGGCACAATGACCGAGGCCGAACTAAAGGCCCGGGAGGCCTACGTGAATACGATGCCTCTAATCCGGCCGGAAGAGATCGCGGAGGCCGTCCTCGAAATCGTCCATGACGACTCGCTCGTTGGTCAGGCCATGGCCATCACCCACGGCCCGCGACGACGTATCATCGATCCCCCTATCCGCTTCCGCGAGGACCCGTCACAGCGACCGGGTTCTCCTTGACACCCCCAGCGGCCTACACTTAGATTGGCGTAGTCACAGGGCGGGGGCCCAGCCAGCGGATTGAGGGGTTATGGTTCCTATCGCCCGCAGGAACCTGCTTGCGGACAAGGTAAAATTGCTCGTCGCGGTTGGCGGCGTCACGCTCGCTATTGTCCTCATCATCGTCGTTCACAGCCTCTACCAGGGCGTCCGCCGTGAGACCGACTCCTTCATCCACAATCTGCCCGGCGACATCTGGATCACGCAGCGCGGTACTACCGACCTCGTCTTCTCGAACTCCAACCTGCCCACCACGGCCGCCTCCGCCGTTCGCTCCATTGAAGAGGTCAAGCGTGTCTACACGCTGAACGGGCGCTTGATGGCATTCGACGTAAACGGACGCGAAGTACGCACTTACGTTATGGCGCTCGAATTCGTGGGCGGCGCCGGCAACCCCGAAGGTACCGAATTCGTTCCGGAGAAAGGAACGATCCTCCTCGACCACACCTTCGCCAAGCAGACCGGCCTCCACAAGGGCGATACGTTAAGCTTCGGCGACAAATCTTTCACCGTTGCCGACGTCCGCGGCATTGGGAATGTTCTCGTCACTCAGTTCGCTTTCATAAGGGCCGAGTCGTTCAAGGAGATCTTCGGCGTACCGGGCACCGTCAACTACATCCTCGTGAAGGTCGATGACGGCGTCCCGCCGGAATCCATCATTCAGAAGCTCGAGGAGACGGTCCCAGGGTCTACCGTTTACACGACGCAGCAATTCGCCGCCCGCGCGAGCGAAAAAGGCACCGGGGACTTCCTTCCGATCATCCGCGTGATCCTCGCCATCTCCTTCATCGTCGGTCTTACCGTCCTCAGTCTCGTCATCTACTCCGCGACTATCGAGCGGGCGCGCGAGTACGCCATCATGAAGGTCATCGGCGCCTCGCCGCTCGGGCTCTACCGCATCGTGATCAGCCAGAGCATGTTCATCGCCGTCGTCGGCTTCGGCCTGGGCGTCGGCCTTGCCTTTCTCTTCAACGAGGTCGCCGGCGACCTTGTGCCTCAATTCATCACCTATATCCGGGCGCAGGATATCGCCCTCGTCTTCGGCATCACCGTGTTCATGAGCATCATCGCCTCGTTCATGCCGATTAATCGCGTCGCCCGCGTCGAACCGGCAACTGTCTTCCGGGCCTAGCGATGGCGATGCCGGCAACAACAGAAACAGGCGGCTAAAGTCTTCGGTTCGGGCCGCGCCGCCGTTCGCGCCGTCGACGGCCTCAGCCTCAGCATCCGCCGCGGCGAGCTAGTGCTGGTAATGGGCCCTTCCGGCTCCGGTAAGACAACTCTGCTGACCCTGATCGGCGGTCTTCTGCGACCCACCTCCGGGATCGTGCGGGTCAATGGACTGGAGATAACGTCCCTGAAAGAACGCCAGCTCACCAAGTTCCGCCGGCATTACCTTGGCTTCATCTTCCAGAGCTTCAACCTGCTCGAGTCCCTCAACGCCCGCGAGAACGTCGAGGCCGCGCTCAACTTCGCCGGCGTCGGCGGCCGCAGAGCCCGCAAGCGCGCCACCGCCCTTCTCACCGATCTCGGCATGGCCGACCGCCTGCGCGCACGGCCGCGCACCCTTTCCGGCGGCGAACGTCAGCGCGTTTCCATCGCTCGCGCGCTCGCCAATGACCCGCAGCTCATCCTTGCCGACGAGCCGACCGCGAACCTCGACTCGCGCCACGGCCACGAAGTCGTCGAGCTGCTCCACGACATCACCCGCCAGCAGCAACGCACGATCATCATCGTCTCCCACGACCACCGCATCCGCGACGTCGCCGACCGCGTCCTCTGGCTGCAGGACGGCCGCTTCGAGGGCTTCGACGAAGGGGACACCCAGCAGTCCGCCCTCCTTGATACCGCCCGCATCCTCTACGGCGCGTCGCCGGATGCAGTGCCACCGCGGGCCGCTGCTTCGCAGCCTATCGCGCCCGAAGCGATGGCGCCGCCGCCGCCACCCGCGCCCGCGGCGAAGCGCGGTGGCTGGCTTCCCTGGCGCCGGGCGTAGCTACCCTTAGGATTTCAGTTCAATCCAGGCCTTCATCTATCGGCCTGGTCAAAGTGCCCAGGCAATCGCGATGATCATGAACACCAAGGGTACAGCCAGAATCGCGCCGAGGAACAAAACCACCGTTTTCCCAGAGACGGTGTTCATCCCCTCAGCGCCGCGATCTCCGAAGCGTCCGCTATCGCAAGCCCCCGCTGCCCCAACAGCTGCGCGTTCTGCCCGATCATCTCGAACCCAGGGCCGACGGTCCCTCCAGCCAGGAAGCGCCGGTGCATGTTCTCCAGAATTACTCCCAGCTTAAAGTGCGCCAGCACGGCGTAGAAGTCGAGACCGCTGAGGTCGTGCCCGCTCTCTTTCTCGTAGCGCGCCGCCGCCTCTTCCCAAGACGGGAACCCATCCAGCGCCATCACCGGCGTGCCGGCTATCGCGATCTCCTGGCTCGAGCCCCGGCTCCAGTACATCTGCAGCAGCCCCATGTCCGCCAGCGAGTCACCCAGCGTGCACATTTCCCAGTCGAGCACCGCGATGATGTGCCCATCATCGTCCAGGATCGCGTTATCCAGCCGGTAGTCCCCATGCACGATCCCCGGCGCCCGCTCCGCCGGGATCGCCTTCGGCAGCCGGCGCGCCAGCTCGTCCAGCTCCGTCGTCTCGCGGTCCGGTGTGCGAATCGACTCGAGCTGCTCGCTGAACCGCCGCACCTGTCGCTCGAGGTAGCCTTGCGGTTTCCCGAACCCGTCCAGCCCGATCTCCGAGGGCACGAACGCATGCAGCCGCACGAGCACGTCGACAAGCTCTTCGCCGATGTTCCGCCTCTGCGACTCGTCGAAACGCCGCTTCACCTCGTTTGGATCGACCGGAATCAGCCCGTGGACGTACTCCATGATGTAGAACGGCGCGTCGTTCACCGCCGGGTCCTGGCACAGAGCCATCGGCTCCGGCGCGGGAAACCCCGTCGGCGCAAGCGCCGACAGTATGCGGAACTCGCGCCCCATGTCGTGCGCCGTCGCCTGCACGTGCGATAGCGGCGGCCGCCGCAGCACCCACGACTGCCCATCGCTGTCCAGCCGGTACGTTATATTCGACCGCCCGTGCCCGATCAGGCTCCCCGTCAGCGAATCGACGGGCTCGACCTCCTCGCGAAACCACGGCAGCACCCGCTCGAGGTCAAGGCCGGGAGGGCTCGCAACTGCCCTTGTTTCTTGTTCCATGTTCCCTGTTCCCCCATCCGGCTTACGTGACATTTTGGCTAACTCTCAACTACAATCGCGAGCAGACGAACACAGGAAGCGAGGTTCCATTATGCCC
>VBJT01000263.1 GCA_005880075.1 Chloroflexota bacterium | reverse complement strand
CCGCCCGTCCCTGACCGCGATGGCGTCGACAGTGCGATCGCGGTCGTCCATCGTAATCACATCGCCGCCGAAGAAAATCCGGTCCGCCGGCGCTCCATTCATGCGGGAATTATCCCACGCAACAATCTCATTTGTACTTCGCACTTCGTACTTCGTACCTCGTACCTCGAGTCCTGGGTCTCGAGTCCCGGGTCGGGCGTCCCCTCCGGCCCTTCTGTGATACCCTGTCCCCACATATCACCAAGCAAAAGGAGCACTGCCCATGACCCCCGAACGCATGAACTTCGGCATCTTCATGGCCCCCTTCCATCGCACCGGCGAAAACCCCACCCTCTGCCTCCAGCGAGACCTCGAGCTCGTCTCCTGGCTCGACACCCTCGGCTACGACGAGGCCTGGATCGGCGAGCATCACTCCGGCGGCTGGGAGACCATCGCCAGCCCCGAAGTCTTCATCGGCGTCGCCGCCGAGCGCACCCGCAACATCCGCCTCGGCACCGGCGTCGTCTCCATCCCCTACCACCACCCCTTCCACGTCGCCGACCGCATGGTCCTCCTCGATCACCTCACCCGCGGCCGCGTCATGCTCGGCGTCGGCCCCGGCGCCCTGCCCAGCGACGCCAAGATGCTCGCGATCGAGGCCACCCGCCAGCGCGAGATGATGGACGAAGGCCTCGGCGTCATCATCCGCCTCATGACCGAAGAGGAGCCGATCACCTACGAGACCGACTGGTTCAAGCTGCGAGAGGCCCAGCTCCAGCTCAAGCCCTACCAGCGCCCCCACATGCCGATGGCCGTCGCCTCGACCCTCAGCCCCGCCGGCATGCAATGCGCCGGCAAGCACGGCGCCGGCGTCCTCTCCGTCGCCTCCTACGCCCCCGAAGGCCTCGCCGCCCTCTCGACCCAGTGGCAGTTCTGCGAAGAAGCCGCCGCCAAGGCCGGACGCCCCGCTCCCGACCGCCGCGACTGGCGCGTCGTCATGCCCTTCCACCTCGCCGACTCGCGCGAAGAGGCGATCAAGGACATCGAAGAGGGCGTCCTCGCCTGGAACAACGAGTACTACGTGAACACCCTCGGCGCCCCGATGCGCATGCCCGCCAAGGACGGCCGGGAGATGGCCGAGAACCTCATCAACTTCGGCGCCTTCATCGGCACCCCGGACGACGCCATCGCCGGCATCGAGAAGCTCCTCGACGTCTCCGGCGGCTTCGGCGGCCTCCTCGGCCTCGCCCACGACTGGGCCGACCGCCAGAAAACCCTCCGCAGCTTCGAGCTCTTCGCCCGCTACGTCGCCCCCCGCTTCCAGGACACTTTCACCTGGACCGACCGCTCCCAGAAGTGGACCAGCGACAACAAAGAGCAGCTCATGACCGGCGCCAAAGCCGCCGTCTTCAAAGCCATCGCCGACGCCGGCAAGACCGACGATCTCGCCAAGACCGTCGCCTCCGCCGCCGGTTTCATCCCCACCGGCGGTACCCGCGCGGAAGGCACGCCTCCGGCGCCGTCAGTCGACGCGGATGGCGCGAAGGAGCCCGTGGAGGAGGGCACGCCGGGGAGTTAAGGGGATACGGAAAGTATGGGGTTCCTCAGCCGTTCGATCCCCGACGACGAGTGGACGAACTCAGCTAGGACGATCCTTGATGGCGCTATAGAGCCGGCGACCGCACTAAGTGATGCGATCCGCCGAGAAGACATGGAGCGTCAGGCCGACGCGATTTTGGAGATTACGCGCCGATTCCCATCGCTGAAAGACTCTCTACGAGGGATTGGTTCCCCGACATCAGCGGAGGCCCGCCGAGCAAAGAAGAACCTAGAACTGGCACTCCAAGACTACGTCGACGGAGCCAGTCAAGGCCATAAGCTCCTTATCGACCTGCGCGAGGGTCTAGGAGGCCGCATCACGTCTGGCGGCTTCGCCGGTCGTGCGGCGACAAGCCGGTTCGTATTCCAAGAGAGCTTCTACAAGGACATCGTGAAAAAGGCTGAGGGCCGATTGGAAACCGCTCGCACGTTTCTAACCGGCCAGCCGGAAGGACGACCAGCGCCGGATACGGGAAAACCGGGTAGAAATAAGGCCGCAGGGCCTCCGCTAACCCAGTTCTTTATCGATGCGGTTGATGAGTTACGCGAGAGCTTTGCGCGACAGAAGCAACTAACACTCTCTCAAGTCGCGACGACGGGGTCTTGGTGTTTTTCTCAAGCGGCAATCCTAGGTATGGTCGTGTCCACCGAGCCAGACGAGTTCTTGGGCATGGTGCTACAACGAATTGACAGCACACGGATCTCTGAGGAGACGAGCCTTGGGTACCTAGTAATGATCACCAACTATCCGGAACTCTACAGCGCTGACGCCTTGGCGACGGCGGTCGCAAGTGGAAGGTCGAAGGATGTCGAGCGACTGGCTAATTCCTCGGTGCTTATGGCCGATGCGCGAATGGGTTGGTCCATGGACACCGCCATGGGCCTAGGAGTTGGCATCCGTCGGCCTGATTTCATCAGATCGTGCCTAGAGGCGCAGGCTCATCCGAACCGAAAAGATTGGGCTAACGCTTACCAGGCGGGGCTCGCTATACCCGCTGAGCCGGACGCCATGTCAGCCGACGACCAGGTTGAGGGCGTGCTGGAAGTCTGTCGCGCCTACTTTGAGGAATATTATCCCCATGCAAAGCGGAGGCTGGACGAGCTGACGCGTTAAAACTCTCAAGCCACCAGCCCGTCCCGCCGCACCGCTCCAGAACTCAGTTCGACTGAAGCCGCTTATTCGTCGCTGTCGGCCAGTCCACTACAGCTCGCTCTAGGCGCACCAGTTTGTTCGACCACGCGGGATCGACGTCAGCCTCCACCGGCCGTCGCAGTGCCTGCGCGATCGCCACCAGCGTCGCGTGGCGCAGCGACGGCTCGCCGCTCTCGAGCCGGACAAGCGTCACCCGCCCGATCCCCGCCGCCGAGCTAGCTCCCCCCGCGTCATGTCCGCCGCCGTCCGCATCTCCCGGATTCGCTCGCCCAGCAAACCTGGCGCGCTCAGCGACGGCTTCCAATCGCGGCCGGTAAGCCGGATCGCAGTAAACACGCGGCGA
>VBJT01000183.1 GCA_005880075.1 Chloroflexota bacterium | reverse complement strand
CCGATGCTGGTGCTTGTCTGCGTCGACAAGACGGCCGACACGCATGACATTCTCTCCAAGGCGGGCGTGTTCGCGGTCAACATCCTCAATAAAGATCAGGCCGATATCTCGAACCGCTTCGCCAAAAAGGAGTTCGACGGCGCTCACGGTCTCGACGACTTGCCGCACGGATTCGCCGCCACTGGCGCTCCCATTATTGAGGGCGCGCTTGCCTACCTGGACTGCCGGACGATCACGGAGCACCACGGCGGAGACCACACGATTTTCATCGGCGAGGTCGCGGCGGCGGGAGAGGTCTCGGACAGCGCGCCGCTGGTCTTCTATCGCGGCAAGTACGGCGAATTCAAGGGAAACTAAGTACGCGCGGCGGCGCCTGAATCAACGGTTTTACCAGCCCGTCCGTCACCAAAACCAGGAAGTCGATGCCGGTATAGAGGGCAGGCGAGAAGCCGCGCAGCGCGATTGTCGCACCTTCGTCCTCCAGGTGGGCATAATAGCCGACAAGGACAAGTGCCGTAAGCTCGGACCCGCTTCCTCGCAGCATCGGCACCGCTTCGCCGAGGATGCGGCGAAGATTGCGGCGGACGGTGAGTCCCATGTTCTGCGCATCAGAAGTCGGCACCGCGATGATCGTTGATGATCCTTCGCCGCCGAGCCGCTGAACGGTCCACGCGTCGATCGTCTCGATTTCCGCCCACTTTCCGGCTGCTAGTTTCGACGACCGCTCCACGACTTTTTCTATCAATGCGCCGAGGTGCTCTTCCCCATCGGGCAGCCGGTGGAGCTGCGTCGAATCGAGATCGAAGGTGCCATTCACCCGCCCTGTGAAGCGCGCCCAGTGAGGGTTCAACCCGCCCGTTGCCGAGACCACGCTACCGTTATCCCCTGTCTTCCGAAGAAAAAGCGTGACCGGCAGCGGGGCGTAAGACCGTTCGAGCGGCGCAGATTGAGTCGCCGTCTGCCTCACGTGCTCGACGAACTCTGAGGCCGCCGGTTCCCCTGCAGGCAGCTCAGCGCCCGCCGGCACCCAAACAGCGACCGGTGTCGGTACTGTGGCAGCTATCTGGTCTTCGAGCCGGTGCCTCGCTGCGACCCATTGCGTATCGTTGCTCGGACTGAGGAGCGGGCGGACCTCTATTGCGAGGCGATGTGAGTCGGCGACGGCGAGAGCTGAGGAGGCTTGCCCCTCCGTGACCTCGAAAGTCCGCCGGTGGGTCTCGTCCAGCCAGCGGAGGAAGTGTTCAAGGGCGACATCAGTTTCTGACATTTTTTCCGCAACCCGGATGATGGACTGATCAATGAGTTGTCAGCCCGATAACTAGCCGCGCTTTGACTGCGTAAACGAATTACGGGGCTAGGCCGCGTTCTCCACGACCATGGCGATCCCTTGCCCGCCGCCGATGCACAGTGTCGCCAGTCCCCGCTTCGCCTCTCGCCGCTTCATCTCGTGCAGCAGCGTGACCAGGATGCGCGCGCCGCTGGCGCCGATCGGATGGCCGAGCGCGATCGCGCCACCGTTCACGTTAACGCGCTCCCAATCCCAGCCAAGCTCGCGTCCGACGGCGAGTGACTGCGCCGCAAACGCCTCGTTCGCCTCAATCAGGTCGATGTCGTCGAGCGAGAGGCCCGATTTCGCGAGCGCCTTCTGGGTCGCCGGCACCGGGCCGATGCCCATAATCCGTGGCGGCACGCCAGCGGTGGCATAAGACCGCACCGAACCCATCCGCTTCACCCCTAACTCCTCCGCCTTCTGGCGGGACATCACCACCACCACAGCGGCGCCGTCGTTGATCCCGGAGGCATTCCCAGCCGTCACCGAGCCGTCGGGCGCGAACGCCGGTCGCAACTTGGAAAGGGCCTCCATGCTGGTGTCCGGCCGGAAGTGCTCATCTCGGTCGACTGTCACGGTACCCTTCCGCTGCTTAACCTCAACCGGCACGATCTCACCTGAGAAACGGCCGTTGTCCCAGGCGGCGGCCGCCTTTTGCTGGCTCTGCACCGAGAATTCGTCCTGATCGGCTCGCGATACCTCGCGTTCCAGCGCGATGTTCTCCGCGGTGTTCCCCATGTGGCAGTCGGTGAGGGAGCACCACAGGCCGTCCTTGATCATATGATCGATGACCTCGCCGTGACCCATCCGATAGCCGTAGCGCGCTTTCGGGAGAAGATACGGCGCGCTGGACATCCCCTCCATGCCGCCGGCAAGAACGACATCGGCATCACCGAGAATGATGGCCTGCGCAGCGAGCGCGACGGCCTTTAGACCCGAACCGCACACCTTGTTGATCGCGGTCGCCGGAACCGTGTCTGGAATGCCCGCCGCAATAGCGGCTTGACGCGCCGGGTTCATACCCAGCCCGGCGGATAAGACGTTCCCCATAATCACCTCGTCCACCTGTTCCGGCGCCACGCCCGCGCGCTTCAACGCCTCGCGCAGCGCGACGGCCCCGAGCTCAGTCGCCGGCGTCTCCGCGAAAGACCCGCCGAAAGTGCCGATCGGCGTCCGGACAGCGCCGGCAAGGATCACTTCATTTGTCATCATGGGCCTCCTGTCTGGCCAGACCATCATAGCGTATTGGAGAACCGGCAGGCGCCAGTTAGCCGGCCTCGGTCAATACGGGATCTGCTGCCGGGTGCCTACTCCTGCCTCAGTCTCTTGCAGGTGCTGCTCGCCTTCGCGATCAGGCGGCCGTCGTCGTCCCGGACCTCTGCCTCCGCGTAGCCGAGCGAACGTCCGCCGTTCACGACCCAGCCCTCGGCCACCAGGTGGCCCCGCTTTACCGGTCGCAGGAAGTTGATCTTGAGTTCGACGGTTGCGAACGCCTCGTCTTCCGCCAGCGTCGAAGAATAAGCGATGCCCATGGCGGCATCCGTTAAGTCGCAAAGGATACCGCCGTGGAGGCCGCCCATCGGGTTCCAGTGTTGCGGGCCTGCCTCCATATCGAGAACAGCACGGCCGCGGTTGACAGATCGCAGATTGAAGCCGATAAGTTTGGCCACCGGCGGTAGCTCGATCTCGCCTGCGATGATGCGCTCCGCTACGGACAACATGATAATGCTCCTTTCGATTTATACGGCGCTTTCTGATGGATTTACTGCGAGCCCAGGCTTAGGTTCGAGCGCGCTCTCCTCTTCCAGGCGCTGTCTTGGCTTCGTATCTATCGCCAGCGAAAAGACGGCAGTGACCACACCGCCCGCTGCGAGCAGCCAAAAGATACGATCGAAAGCGTCCAACAGCTCTGCGCGGCTGGGGCTTCCCAGCAGCGCGATCACGAGCGCGACGCCCAGTACGGCGCCGAGTTGACGCACCGTCTGGTTGACGGCGCTGCCGACCGCGAAACGGTTGGGCGCAAGACCGTGCACTGCAGCGCTGCTTAGCGTTGGCAGCGTGAGGCCAACGCCGATGCCGGTAAGGATGAGCGACGGCAGCCAGAGTTCCAGCACCTGCCGATCCAGGCCCGTACCAAGAGCCCGCCAGACGTTCGCAGCCGCGAAAATCAGCCCCCCTGCGACTAACATCGGCCGGTGACCGATGCGATCGGCGGCCCGCCCCGCCGGGCCCGCGACGATGGCTGCAATAAGCGGGCCAGGAGCGATCAGCAGGCCCGCCTCTAGCGTTCCGTAACGCCAAACATTGGTCAGGAACAGTACGGTTCCGAGGAACATCGCTGCGAAGGAGATGCCAAACGAGGCCGTCGCCAAGTTTGCCATTCGAAAGTTGTGGTTGCGAAAGAGCGTGAGATCAAGCGCGGGCGAGTGGTATGTAGCGCTGCGGAAGACGAACAGCGGAAGGATTACAGCCGAAAGGCCGAATGCGGCAAGCGTGCGCGGGCCGGCCCAGCCCCACTCATCGCTCTGGACAATGCCGAGCGCCAGAGCTGCGACGCCGGCGATAAGCAATGGGATGCCCAGGAGGTCTTGCCTTTGGGCTGCCTCAGGATCCCTCGACTCACGGATGAAGCGCGAGCCGAGAAAGATCGTGAGCGCACCGATTGGCAGGTTCAGGAAGAAGGCCAGCCGCCAGCTTGCCGCATCGATGATCAGGGCGCCCAGTGTCGGGCCGGCCGCCGCGGCAAGCGCGCCAACGGCTCCCCAGATGCCGACGGCGGTTGCCCGCTTCTCGCGCGGAAACTCCCCAAGCACGACGGCCAGCGACGAGGGAAGAAGGGCCGCCGCACCGACCGCCTGAATGACGCGCGCGACGATCAGCAACTCGGCGCTTGGAGCCGCCCCTGCGCACGCTGACGCAACCGTGAAAATAACTACGCCGGCGAAGAATACCGCCCGTCGGCCGACGCGGTCGGCCAGCCGCCCAGCCGGCACCAGAAGCGCCGCAAAGACGATCGTGTAGGCGTTGATTGCCCACGAAAGGTCAGCGCGGCTGACTTCCGAAAACGTCTTCTGGATCGAAGGGAACGCCACGTAGAGGATTGTCGTATCGAGCGCCGACGCGAATACGGCGAAGGAGGTGATCGCAAGGACAAGCCAGGGTCGGGAGGGCTTCTCAATCTGTTGCTTCATGCGCAGCCTCCTCTGTCGCTATCGAATACTCAAGTCACTTGCCTCTGTTATACGGCTTACCTTGACATTTGTCAAGTCACTATCTATTCTACAAGTTGGGGTAAGTGAATGCAGAGGACATACGCAGCGCAAAAATTCTGTCCAATTGCCCGGACGCTCGATATTGTCGGCGACCGTTGGACGCTACTTGTTCTGCGAGATATCTCGCTGGGCAACACCCGCTACAACGAGCTGATCGAGAGTTGCTCCGGCATCTCCACGAACCTCTTATCGGAGCGTCTCAAGAAGCTCGAGGACCGAGGCTTCGTCGAGCGTTTCTTCTACAGCGATCACCCGCCGCGGGCAGAGTACCGCTTGACCGAGAAGGGGCAGGACTTTGGCGAGGTGTTGCGGGCGATGTACCGCTGGGGCACGAAGCACGAGCCGCGTGAGACGGACCGGCCGCTGCGGGAGATGACCGGCCGCCAGCGCCGTTAGGGTGTGTTCCAGGTGTCTTTCTAGCGCCTTTGCTCGGGCAGCGCGACACCGAGCGACCGCCACATGTACCACGTACCGGCACTTCGGTAGGGCCGCCACGGCTCCGCCATGCGGCGCATCTCGTCGGGCTCAGGCAGCTCAGGCAGACCGTATGCTATCTGCATCCCGCGCCGGACCCCCAGGTCGTCCACAGGCAAGACATCCGGCCGGCCCAGCGAGAAGATCAGAAACATCTCCCCCGTCCAGCGGCCGATGCCTTTTACAGCGGAGACCCGGGTGATTACCGCGTCGTCGTCAAGCTCCGTGAACCCGTCCTCGCCCAGCTCGCCGGACGCGAATTTCTCCGCGAGATCCCGTAGGTAGGCCAACTTCTGGCGAGACAGCCCGGCGGCTCGCAGCTGTTCATTGGTGGCGTTCAAAAAAGCAGCCGGCGTGTACCAGTTCTGTTCATCCGCACCGAGCGTCGCGA
Organism: Chloroflexota bacterium; assembly: GCA_005880075.1. Classification (GTDB taxonomy): domain Bacteria; phylum Chloroflexota; class Dehalococcoidia; order SM23-28-2; family RBG-16-64-32; genus CF-163. The sequence goes on along the minus strand of VBJT01000183.1, from coordinate 4,316 downwards.
GAACGCGCCCCAGGATGGCGCGCGCGGCCGGGCCGGCAAGCTGCTGGAAGAAAATTGCCCGAGACAACATGCGGAACGTCCCTTCACGCGGCTCGAGAGTAAAAGGTCCGACTTGCTCGATGACGCGCGCGAGGACTGGGTCCGCGTTTCGGAGATACTCGACTGCTTCGCCTGGATTGTAGGTCAACATGAATTATTGTCACTCGAATGTAATGCTCATTTCCGGAATTGTCAGTTACACCGATCACACATTCCCGATTACCATTATCAAAGGTTCGGACGGTACGCGAATCGGTCTGTCCCACGGGAGCGGATACCCCTTAAGACCCTGCCGGGAGATACCGTCCGAATTGCTTTTCTGCAAAGCAAACTTAGCCCGATTCCCACGCCCAACCGTCGTTTCCCTGCATTAACGCACGTAGGTGATTGATCTCGCCCGCGTGGTAATCGTCGTGCCGGATCATGTTGGCGATGATCCACCGCGTCTCGCGTGACTCTCCCTCCGGCGGACGGCGAGCCACGACGAGCTCGGCATCATCGAGCTCTGCGACGTGGCCGCGCAGGCGGTGATGACCGCTCCCTAGCCACTCGGTAATCTCCTTCATCGGGGGCTCCAGAGCCAGTGTCCTCGACTGGAGGTCTTCCATGCTCACCCCCAGGTCGCCGGCCGGGTCTTCCCACGTCATGCTGCCGTTTCCAAACGCGTGGTTGTCGTACATGTACTTGCACGCGCCGACGTGACCGATTATCTGCCTGATGGATCGCATGCACCCGGGAGGCACCTCCGACCATTCGTGCTGGGTGACCGCGCGCAGGTTGCCGAGCAAGTCTTCCTCGTCGGCACCTTCAAACACCTCGTCCATCAGATAGAGCAGTTGCTCAACCGCGACACGCCCCATTTCGGCCCTCTTTCCCTTACTTCCGACTCCCGACTCCTGGCCCCTCGGCTACTGCATATACATCCCGCCGTTGATGTTGACCTGCGCCCCTGTAATATACTCTCCCTCGGTGACAAGGAAACGGCAGATCCGCGCGACCTCCTCAGGCCGCCCGAAGCGCCCCAGCGGGATCTTGGCAAGCAGCGCCTTTTGCACATCTTCCGTTAGATTCGTCACCATCTCGGTCTCAATGAAGCCCGGACAGAGCGCATTGACTGTGATGTTGAATTTCGCCAGCTCCTGTGCCGCCGACTTCGAGAAGCCGACGATTCCGGCCTTCGCCGCGGCGTAGTTCGACTGCCCAAGGTTCCCCATCTGCCCCACGATCGACGACATGTTCACGATGCGCCCACCCCCGCGCTCGATCATGTGCGGCACAGCGGCGTAAGTGCAGTGGAAGATGCTGCTGAGGTCTGTGGCGATCACCTCGTTCCATTCATCAACGCTCATGCGGCGGATAGTCCGGTCTCGATTTACGCCAGCGTTATTCACAAGAATATCCAGACCGCCGAAGCGCTTCACCGTCTCTTCGATCAGCCGGTTGCACTCGTCAGGATGAGCGACGCCTGCCTGGACAACGATCGCCTCTTGCCCCTTTCCTGTCATCTCGGCCAGCAGCTCGTCCGCCGATTCCTGGTTCGTGTAGTAGTTCAGGACAACCTTGCCGCCGTGGTCCGCGAGTTCGCGGGCGCAGGCGCGGCCCAAACCACGGGAACTGCCGGTGACAATCGCGACTTTGTCGGTCAGGCAGGACACAAAAGCTTTCCTCCGCTGTTCTCGATCGGCGCGCCAGGGCGCACGAACGGTTATATCACGGCGGGCGGACAGCCAACAAACAGTGGGGAACGGAGAACGGAAATCGAAAATCGAAAATCGCGCGCAGCCGGTTAACGTAAGCGCCAGGCGTCAACCGTGCGCTTGATTTGCCCGATATGCTCCTCGAGATGATCGCTGTAGATGCGGAGCCAATCGGCGGCAGTGTACCGGCCGGACTCTGTGTGCGTGCCTTCCTTCGCCCATGCCTCGTCCGGCAGCCGGCGAAGGACCGGCGCGGTGTTGGCCCGAACAGCCTCGACCGTCACGAGCGCGGCGTCGAGCGGGTGGCCCACGTAATCGAACTCGCGCGCCCAGGTGTCCGGATCGTACCCGACGATGACGGGCTTTTCCTCAGTCAGCAGATAGCGGATGCGAGAGTAAGCGTTCGTCTCGGAGTCCGCGCAGTGGCAGATGATCTCGTGGACGGAGAACTCGCCCGGCTCCGGCCTCCACTTCATTGCTTCGCTCGGGACGCCGGCGAGCGCTTCGCGCAGGCGGCCGGGCGCACTCGCGTACTGCTCGAGGCGGCGGTCACGCTCTTCACGTGCCAACCGCTCGTTCATACCGCAGTGGGGGGCTGGTAGTCGCCGAACACCCGCCGCATGACCCCGCAGATCTCGCCGACAGAGGCGTAGGCTTTCACGGCCTCCATGATCGGGTACATCAGGTTTCTCGCCTCGGAAGACCCGTCGCCATCGCGGGATACTTCCTCGAGGCGGGCGAGCGCGGCGTCCACAGCTGATTGATCGCGCTCCTTTCGGACGAGGGCGAGGCTCTCGGTCTGCGCGCGCTCGGCCTCCGGGTTCACCCGGAAAATCATCTGCGGCTCCTCATCCTCCTGCACGAACTTGTTGACACCGACGATGACCTTCTGCCCGTCGTCGATTGCCTGCTGATGGGCGTACGAAGCCTCCTGGATCTCCCGCTGCACGTAGCCAGACTCGATCGCCGCGATCGCCCCGCCCATGTCCTCAACCCGGTCGAGATACTCCCACGCCTTGCGCTCCAGCTCGCTTGTTAGCCACTCGATGTAATAGGAGCCGCCGACGGGGTCCGTAGTATTCGCAACGCCGCTCTCGTAACCGATCACCTGTTGCGTGCGGACGGCGATGCGCTGCGCCTCCTCCGTCGGTAGCGCGAGCGCCTCGTCGTAACACGAAAGGGCAAGCGATTGTACACCGCCGAGCGCTGTCGCGAGCGCCTGGAGGCCCGCCCGCACGATGTTGTTCTCCGGCTGCTGGGCCGTAAGCGTCGCGCCTCCCGTCTGGACGTGCGTTCGCAGCATCCAGGAGCGAGGGTCCTCGGCCTTGAACCGCTCGCGCATGATCTTCGCCCACATGCGGCGCAAGGCGCGGTACTTCGCGATTTCTTCGAGGAAGTTGTTCTGAGCGTTGAAAATCCAGGAGATGCGAGGCCCCACATCGTCGACGTTAACACTGCGCCCGAGGGCGCCTTCGATATAAGCAATCGCATTGGCGAACGTGAACGCTATTTCTTGCGCCGCCGTGCAGCCCGCTTCTCGCATATGGTAGCCACTTATGCTTATTGCATTGAAGCGCGGCAACTCACGCGCGCAGTAAGACATCAAGTCGGCGGCGAGGCGGAGCGACGGCTTCGGCGGGTAAATGTATGTCCCGCGCGCGACGTACTCCTTCAGAACATCGTTCTGCGCAGTCCCCGAGATACGGTCCTGCGGGATGCCCTGCTTACAGAAGCGGGTGCGTTGATGGTCATCGACGTCGATACCTGATCGAGCGGGATGCCGTCGAACATCGTCTCCATATCTGCCAGCGTGTCGACCGCCACGCCCACTTTCCCGACTTCGCCGGCCGATAGCGGGTCATCTGAGTCGTAGCCGAGTTGTGTCGGCAGGTCAAACGCCACAGAGAGCCCGGGCTGGCCTTCCTTCAGCAAGAACGCAAAGCGCTTGTTCGTTTCGGCAGCGGTGCCATACCCGGCGTACTGACGGATCGACCAGAGACGGCCGCGATACATCGAGGCCTGTACCCCACGCGTGTACGGGTACTCGCCCGGGTAGCCGATATCTCGGTTGTAGTCAATAAGGACGATATCTTCAGGCGTGTACAGTGGCCGGACGTCAACGCTACTCGTGCGAAAGTCGGTATTCTTGCGCTCCCCGCCGCGCTCTTTGGCCCTGGCGTAGGTCGTCTCCCGCCAACGCTTATGCTTTTCCGCGAGTCCGTCTGCGTCCTTCTTTACCATCAAGCCCCCATTTTACAGTGCGATGGGCTTCCCCGCTTGCCCGGCCGCATTCGGAGCGCCCAGCGTGCTTTTCCGCAAGGTCCGTCGCGCTTCGGCGATCACCTCTTCAGCCCGAGGTGGATGACCGAGACGGCCAACCGCCCGGTGCAGGTCATGATCTAGCGGCGCCCAGAGTTGCGGATTGCTAGTTACGAACGTGATCACACTCGGGACACGCAGCGCGGCGGCAAGGTGAGATACACCGGTATCGTTGCAAACGAGCAGCTGCGAGCGCGAAAGCACCGCCCCCATTCCGCCGAGCGTCGTTCGACCGGTAAAGTTCAACGCTGGGAAGCCCAT
>VBJT01000182.1 GCA_005880075.1 Chloroflexota bacterium | reverse complement strand
TCAGGTCAGGACGAGTGCGCTGTGAATAACCATCGTGTTTGTGCAGGAAGGAGAGTGCCTGCTCCCCGTCTTCCACGACGCTTAGTTTGTTGCTCACCCGGCAGTCCTTGAGCGCCTCGACCGTCATCCGAACATCGGCTGGATTGTCTTCGACGAGCAGGATCTCAATAGGTCTAGACGCGACTTCGCGTGGGCCGTTCGGGCCGTTTGGACTGCGGTCCTTTTTCAGTTCCCTCATGATCCATTCCCTCCTCTCGCTGGGAGCGTGAAATAGAAAGTGGTTCCATGACCCGGCTTCGATTCGAACCAGATGTTGCCACCATGACGTTCGATGATCTTCTTGCAAATGGCGAGGCCCAAGCCGGTGCCGGCGTATTCTCCGCGACCATGAAGCCGTTGGAAGATCGCGAATACCTTGTCGGCGTAGCGCATGTCGATGCCAATCCCGTTGTCTTTTACCGAGAACAACCAAATGCCATCTTGCCGTACCGATTTAATGTCGACGCGCGGTGTGACTGGGCCGCGGAACTTTATGGCATTGCCAATAAGATTCTGAAACACATGCTCAAGCTGCGTGGCATCGGCCAGGACAGTGGGCAGCCGTCCACGCTTGATGGTAACGCCGCTCTCGTCGATCGCCACACGGAGGTTGGCGACCGCCCGCTCGAACGCTTGGCCGGAGTCGACTGGCAAATCGATCTTGGCGTGCGGCCCAACTCTGGAGTACTCAAGGAGGCCGCGCACAAGCTCCTGCATCCTTTGGGCACCTTCAGCGGCGAAAGTAATGAAGTCGTCGGCATCCGAGTCCAGCTTGCCCTTGTAGCGGCGCTGGAGCAGGTCGCAGTAACCGGTGACCATGCGGAGCGGCTCCTGAAGGTCGTGAGACGCTACATAAGCAAATTGCTCTAGATCCGCATTAGAGCGCGCCAGGTCTTCCGCGCGCCGCGCGAGCTCTTCAGCCCGTTTACGGGCGGTAACGTCGCGAGCAATGGTGGAGGCGCCAATGACCGCGCCCTCGGCGTCAAGAATGGGTGAGACGGTCATGGAGACGTCAACACGGCTGCCGTTTTTGCGCATGCGGGCCGTCTCGAAGTGCTCGACACCGCGGCTGGACTTGTCAATCGGGGGAGCCGCGGAGGACTTCCCTGCGAGGTCGGGCGGTGTCAGCATGGTAATTCGCTTACCGATAGCTTCTCGCATGGAATACCGGAACAGGCGTGTGGCTGCTTTATTCCAGCTGGTGATTTCGCCGCTGAGATTTGTACCGATGATTGCGTCGTCAGAAGACTCGACGATCGCAGCGAGGCGTGCGCGCATCGCCTCAGCCTGCTTGCGTTCGGTTATGTCGTGGATAAACGAGTTGAAGATATATTCCGCCCCTGTCTGGAGGGGAGAAATCGTGACTTCTACCGGGAACTCGCGCCCCTCTTTGTCCACAGCCGCCACCTCGATCCGGTTGTTCAGAAGCGGGCCGACGCCCGTGCGCATGAAGCGCTGGAGTCCAAGCTTGTGGCCCCTGCGGAATCTGGCGGGGATAATCTTCTGGGCAAGCTTGCGTCCGAGCGCTTCCTTCCGTGTCCAGCCGAACGTTGCTTCAGCCTGTGGGTTCCAGTCGGTGATTCGCCCGGATTGATCGATGGCAACAAATGCGTCCTGCGCCGTATTGACGATGGCGCGCGCTCGCGACTCGCTCTCCCGAAGCTCTTCCTCAGCTCGCTTGCGCTCGGTTATATCGAAGACCGTAGAGCGAGTCATCAGAAATTTGCCATCGACGTCGGCAACGGCTGAAGCGCTGAGAAGGGCGGGGAAAGTGGTGCCGTTCTTGCGTGACATTTCTATCTCGACGGCCCGCATCCAGCCGCGCGACTGAAATTCCCGCAGGCTTTGGGCGAAAGCCTTCTTTCCGGCCGGCGTCAGGACGTCCGCCATCTTCTTCTTGCCGATTACCTCGCTCCGCTTGTAGCCCAACCACTCGAGCTCGGTATCATTGATGCGAACAAACACGCCCTCGCTATCAAGCGAGTGATAGCCGCAAGGGGCGGCATTGTAGAGATCACGGATCTCGTCCGTGGCGTTTAACAACGCCTCCTCTGTACGCTTGCGCTCGGTTATATCGCGCCCGTGTGCATAAATTACCCGCTCGGAAGGGAAGGGCGTTCCGTTCCACTGCGTCCAGCGATATGAGCCATCCCTGCCACGCATGCGCATTTCGAAGCCTTTAACAGGACTACCCGAGGCAAGGCGGTGCAGCTCGGAGCCGAAGGCGTTGAGGTCTTCCGGATGAACGAGCTCAATGTAAGGGATGGCCATTAGCTCGCTTTCGGTGAAATGAAGCGTGCCGCAAAATGTGGGGTTGGCGCGCCTAAATTCACCGTCAAACCCAATTATGGCGAGCATATCCTGCGAGAGCGTGAATGCCCGGTCGATTTCGTCCCGGGCGCGCTTGCGCTCGATGACCCTACCGAGGGTAGTGCCGATGCTCGCCATGACCTCGAGCAGGGATTCATCCGGCGCTTCGAACTCGCTCGAGAAGAATTCGAGGACGCCGGCGACCTCGCCCCCGACCCTCAGCGGAAAGGCGAAGGCCGCGGCCAAGCGGGCAGCGCGGGCGGCCTCTCCACGCGCAAAGCTGCAGTCCCGCAGATCACGGGTCCAAGCCGGCTTGCCGGTCTCCAGGACTTGTCCCGCCAGGCTTTGGCCAACAGCTATGCCGCCGGTGTCGGCTGTCGCGGCGCGGAGCGCCGCCAACCGACGCGAGACCTCCGGGTACCAAACGCCAGAGGATACGAGGGGGCGCTCGGAGTCATTTGAGACGAGATAGGCGTGGCCAGCAGGCCAGCCAATGCGTTCGCAAATATGCCTCAACGAGGAAGTGAGTGCCTCGTTGAGGTTGGTCGCTTCGTTGGCGGCGACCGCGACCGACCGCAGCAAGTCGATGAACGCGCTCGTCCGGTGAATTTCCTCTTCGGCATGCCGCCTCTCGGTGATATCCCGCCAGACCATGGTGAGTCCCATTGGGCGGCCTTCGCGATCGAGAATCCGAGAAGCGCTTATTTCTCCAGGGAACCGAGACCCATCGCGACGAAGGAGTTCATATTCTCGGCGGGATACAACCCCTGTTTCCAGTGTGCGCGCTAGCAGGGCGATTGCGGAACCGCGATCTTCGGGCGCAATCAACTCAAATCGGTTGTGACCCAGCAGGTCGTCCATACCACCGAATCCGTGTAATGCCGCCGCTTGCTTGTTGCAAAGCAGAATCTTGCCGCCCACATCCGTAAATGCCACCGCGTCCGGACTGGCCTCAACGAGACCTCGGTATCGTTCTTCGCTCTCGCTCAATGCTTGTTGGGTCCGTTTCCTGTCGGAAACATCCCGGAACACGGCGGTGACGGCGCGCGGCTTTCCGTTTAGGTCGCGAATGATTGAAGCGCTCAGTTCGGCGGAAAAATGCGAACCGTCACTGCGAAGCATCTGATATTCGACGTCGCGAACACCGCCCTCTTGTACGATCCTCATAGCGTTTGCAAGAGCGCGTTCGCGGTCATCGGGCGCAACTAGATCGAAGAAGTTTTTGTTGAGAAGCTCCTCGCCGCTCTCGTAGCCCTGGAGCGCAGCGGCCCGGCGGTTGCACAGGCGGATCGTACCTTCCAGCTCCATAAGAATGACCGCGTCCGGTGATACTTCAACGAGGCTGCGGTAGCGCTCCTCGCTGTCTCTGAGCGCCTTCTCAGCATGCATGCGCTCTGTTACGTCGGTAAACAACGTAGCGAGGTAGTGATAGCCATTCTGCCGCACGCTGAAGTGGCGGACGTCTACGCATTTCCCGTCTGGCAATTCGACCATCCCTTCGGGCAGGGTTGGCGAGAGACGCAGCGCGGCCATCTCGCGTCGCCAGCCCGTGATCCGCTCAGCAGCCGGATTCCAGCCAACCAGGTGGCCCGTCGCGTCGTGTAGGGCCAGGCCATCACGCATTGCGTCGACGGTACCCTCCGCGAGTCGCGAAAGCCCGCCCAAGTCCATTACCTCGGAGAGCCTTCCTCGTCGTGAGCGCTCTGCGACGACACCTTCGGTCACGGCGATGGCGGAGACAAACATGCCCAGATGCGCCGTCCACCAGCGACCTTCCCACGGGTCGGACGTGAGGAAGAGGCTGCCACCCAGGGTTAAGGCGCAGATCGCCCCGATGAGATAAATGAGGAATGGGCGCCTTGTCTTCCACCAGACACGCACGACGCAGATAACCACAACGAGGTTAACCAAGAGACCCGCTGGCTCGGCCCGTTCGAGAAGTAGTTGCGGAAGACCGTCCTGTAGAAACGTCCCAAGCCGTGAGTAGATGACAGCGTCCAAAGCGCAGGCGACGAGAACGACTAGCGTGGCTGCGAGCCAAGGAGGCAGTCGGGTGAGGGACGGGACCTGTAAGCCCAGTACGGCGCCCAGCAAACCAATGGCGAATATGAGGCGAGAGAGCGGGGCGAACAGGAGGTGGGCGGGAGTCGGGCCTGCGGTGTGAACGACTGCCAGCGGCAGATACAAGGCGGCCAGTCCAGCAAAGGCGACGAACAGCAGGAGGCTCTGGCTCGACCTGCCCGATCTGTAGCGCAACCAAGAGGCAAATGCGGCCATAATGCCGGCCGCCGTTAGCGCAATTGCGAGAGCTTGCTGCAACCCTTCTACGGTGTAGAGGCGGGAGCCAAAAGTAGTGAAAGACATCAGCGCTGCCGCCCCGAAGGCAATAATGGAGACGCAGCGGAGCAGCACGAGAGCGCTGAGCAGTAGGCTTGGCAGCCCGTCGGGCGCCCGGCCTGTACTCGACGTCACGGAGTCAACAAGCACGGCCTGATCAGAAGGCGACGAGACAGGTTTGCGGGCGGCGCTGTCCGTCTGGGAAGGATCTGGCTGAGGCGCTGCTCCATTTCCGGGTGCAGGCCGCTTTTGCCGTCTCCCTCCCCGAAGTGCACTCATACTCGGTGATCCAGTAGCGTTAGGTCCGCCTGGCGTTGAGAGCGGCAGTTCCCCGCCGGTACGCCTCGTTCCCAAAGACGCCGGGTAGATGCTCAAACCTTTGGCGGTAACCCGCGCGCCTGGTCGAAGCCCGGTTTAAAGAGGAACGCAAGATCGACAGCGTGTCACACCAAGACGCAAGGGCGTCTTCGAGAATCTCGATCGCCCTGAGTGCGGTGCTTGCCTGCTGATCATGAGCCAGTTCGCTGGTCTTCTGCCGGACCCTGATGATCGCGTCCTGGCAGCCCTTCACGAGATGGCTGCAAGCCAAATGACGAGCCTTGAGTTCGGCAACTTCCTGGTCTGTAAGGGCGGATGAATGACCATCCATAGGCATGGGGCTCCCCTTTCAACGCGTTCCAACCGCACCAGCCAATGCGTAAGCGCTGGATAAGAAGGCCAGTCGCGGCGCGGTCCGGTTCCACGCTTCTAGCTTTATTGCCTTTCCTCCCTGCCTATATCTTTTTACGCCGGTCTCGCCAGACTCTCGCCGCAGGCGCGTAACGAACGAGTTACGAGGTACAACACAGCCGCTATTTCCCGGTCGAACGAGTATCGTCGAATCGCCAGCGGTCCGACGATACATAGACGTTTTCTCTACTTGCTCCGTTACTTTGTCGACGGCCGCCATCGAACGATGATTAGGACGGAAGAAGCGGTAGCTGATCGGCGCTACGCGAACCTGGCGGGCGCGGTGCGGAGCTTCCCTGACTGCGTGCGGTGGCGCTGGATGGCATGGCGGATACAGCGAACGAGCGATTCGCCGTCAGTCTGGCCTTTGATCAAATAGTCTTGCGCGCCTTCTTCGAGCGTCCAGGAGGCCATCGTCTCGTCGTCCATCCCGGTCAATACGACAATAGGCACGCGTGACGCCTGGTCATGGATCTCAATCAGGCTGCCCATGCGCGGCTTATCGGGTAGGACAAGGTCCAGCAAGACGACGTCGAATTCCTCTTCGGTCAGGCGCTGGCGTGCCTGGCTGAGCCTTTCAACATGGGTGAGTTCGAACTGCGGTGAATCGATCTCAGCCAGCGTCTCGCGAACAAGGCGGGCGTCCCCCGGATTATCCTCGACAAGCAGAACCCTTATGGCTTTGTCGCTCATTTCCCATACTCCTTTCGAGCTCGTTTCTTCGGTTTCGGCCTCGAATGCGAGGCGGGTGCGTGCCGTTCGATTGCATGGAATAACGTACCGGCAAGCTTGTCCCCACTGAGCCTGCCTTTGACGACGTAATCTTCGGCGCCTTCACTCAACGCCCATAAGCCGACGACTTCGTCGGCCAAGCCGGTGAAGACGACAATTGGAACCTTGGGCGCCTGAGTATGGATCTCCATCAGCGTGCCGAGCCGTTGGCTATCCTGCAATAGGAGATCCAGGAGGACGACATCAAAGGCATCGCGTTCCAGCCGTCTAATAGCGTCTTCCAGACGATCGACGTGTGTTAGGTTGAAGCGCCGGGACCGCACTTCAGCGAGCGATTCCCGGACGAGGCGCGCGTCACCCGGGTTGTCCTCCACGAGAAGTACTTCTATGGGGCGGTCACTCATCTTCCTCCACAACTCCTTTCGCGCAAGCAGTGATTCAGCACGGCAATCTCACCTTGGTCAGCCAAAAGTCCTCGATCCCCTTGACGATTCTCGAAAGCTGGTTTGCTTCCGGAGGCTTTCGTATGTAGCAGTTGGCATGCAGCCTATACGCCGCGGCGATGTCGTCTTCGGATTGCGAGGTGGTGAGAACAACGACGGGAATGCGCCTCAATTCCGGGTCGTGCTTGATCTCGGCCAGTACTTCGCGTCCGTCCTTTCCAGGCAGATTCAAGTCCAACAAGATCAATGCCGGCCGGGCGACCCCGGCGTATCTCCCCTGACGGCGAAGAAACGCCATCGCCTCAAAGCCATCGCGCACGACGTTGAGGTTTAGGGGCACATCGCAATCGCGAATCGCCTCGCGCGTAAGCCTGGTGTCGCCCGGGTTATCTTCGACGAGCAACACTTGGGTGAGCGCGTCCTTAGCGGCGATGCTCACGTTCGCTTCTCTTTTTCTCGGAGCCGTGAAATCCTTAGAATCCAGGATGCCCTAATCCAGGGGGTTGACAGTTGCATTACCCGTGGCAGCTGTGCGCATCACCGTCCATACGTCGGAGGAATTGGTGAAGTCGCGGTCAGTCAAGTGATCGGTGAGCAGCGAAAGCGTGTCGCGCCAGGAGCCGAGGACGCCGCGCATAATGTGTGCGGCGCGCTCATCAATCCGCGCTGCCTCGACCCCGCCCATGTCGCCGCCAATCAAGCCGAAATCAAAAAGCGCTCGCTCGCAACCCTTGACGAGGTAGCTGCAGGCAATTCGTTGAGCTTCGAGCTCCCGGGCGTCGGGGTTGAGCACGAGGCGCCCGCGTGGTGCCGCCATGCCGAACTCCTTTCCGATAGGTAGCAGGGGCAGCCAAGCGCCTGGCCCCCGGTTAATATTTGTTCACCACAATAAGATGAAGCCACGTCCGTGGCGTTACGCGAGCAGACCGGTAATCTTCGGTAAACCGCGCCCACCCGGGGATGATTTTGCGGCGCTTGGCATGTGACCTTCGTCACAGTCTGTAGCTGCCGGCTGCTTTAACCTCTTGACGGATGGCCTGGGGCATTGCAGGAAAGAATGAGCGTTCGTTTTAAAAACCGAGTACTCGTTTTTCGAGGAGGAGGGGAAGTGCCAAAAGTCACAGAAGCCTACCTGGAGGCGCGCCGGCAGCAAGTATTGGACGCCGCGGCCGAATGTTTTGCGCGCAAGGGTTTCCACCGCACTACGATGCACAACATCTGCCAGATGGCGGAGTTAAGTCCCGGCGCGGTCTATCGCTATTTCCGGAGCAAGGATGAAATTATCGGGGCGATGGAGGAGCAGGGACGTCAACACAGCGCCGCGATCATGGATGCCGTCACGAGTGAGAGGAGCAGTACTCTGGATGTCCTCGAAGGACTGGTCGATGTCTTTTTTAGCAAGCTCGAAGATGTCCGCGACTGCGCTGTGCACATCGAGCTATGGGCCGAGGCGCTGAGCAATCCGCGGATCAAAGAGACAGTCGTCCGCGTCGATGAAAGTATTCGTGAGGCCTTTAGCCAGCGGATCGTGAAGGATGCACAAGGGCGCGGCGAAATTAACCCCAACCTGGATCGAGACGCGGTAGCGAGGGTGCTGATGGCGTTTTGGGACGGCCTCGTCCTCCAGAAAACTCTCGATCCGACAGTAGACATTCGGAAATACGTCGCTGTGATGAAAGCAATGATCAGCGGCACGTTTTGGCAGAAGACGGAAGCTGGAAGGAGTTGATTGGTATGTTGAGCTTCCTGAGCGATGAACTTGTTTGGTCGGCAATCCGCGAGCGCGAAGACGAAGCCCGTGTTACGCACCCGCACACGACAGGCTGGCCGCGGACGGAGCGGGCGATGGAGCCACCGAACCCGCTGGGCGGCTGGCTGTCGATTGTGCGTAAACCACCGACGCCGGCGCCAGAATTAGGTTAGGCGAAGGGAACGCACTGGAGCCTCGACCCACCGGTCAAAGGTCGATCTAAAGATCATCTATACGTCGCGTTAACGAGTGGGCTAGAGCGGTGGCCGAAATGGAGGAGGAACCCAAAATGGCGTTATCAATCCTATCAACTGAAAACCTCGCGCGGGTTTCGGCGCGACGCCCGTGGACAATCGTCGGGATCTGGGTGGCCGTCATCGTGGCCTCCATGGCCGCCATCGGCGCCCTCCTGTCGGGCGCCTTGACGACGGACGTATCGCTGACGAACAACCCTGAGTCGCAGCGGGCGGAGAATTTGCTGAAGGACCATCTTCGCGGGCCCGAGCCGACGAACGAAGTAGTCATCGTGCGATCAGACTCCACCACAGTGGACGACCCGCAGTTCCGTGAGGTTGTTGAGGGAGTTTACGGAAAGGTTTCAGCGCTTGGTACCGGGATCGTCGCAAAGGGCACGAACTTCTATCAGTCGAACGACCCGTCGCTCATTTCTGAGGATCGCCACACGGCGATCCTGCCATTTGTCATGGCAGGGGACCACGAGGAGGCGCAGGACAGAATCGACCCGGTGCTGAACATCGTCAGGCAAGCCGACGGCTCGCAGGGCTTCCACGTCCTTGAACTGCAAACGCAGGCGCAGCACGATCTTGAGACAGGCGAGTCTATCGGCATACCGATCGCACTCGTGGTGCTCGTCGTCGTGTTCGGAGCGCTCCTGGCAGCGGGAGTGCCTCTCGTGCTCGGCATCCTCGCCATCGTCGTCGCAGTCGGCCTCTCGGCACTGCTCGGGCATGTCTCTCAACTCTCATTCTTTATTACCAACGTGATTACGATGATGGGCCTGGCCGTTGGGATCGACTACTCGTTGTTCATTGTCTCCCGCTACCGCGAGGAGCGCGCGAAGGGCCTGGCGAAGCAAGAGGCGATCGCTGCGACCGGCGCTACAGCGTCGCGCGCAGTCTTCTTCAGCGGCATGACCGTCGTACTCGCGCTGTTCGGAATGCTCCTGGTACCAAGCACGATATTCCGTAGCCTCGGCCTCGGGGCCATCATTGTTGTGCTTGTCTCCGTCATGATCTCTCTGACCTTGTTGCCAGCGATGCTCGGCCTGCTCGGCGACAGGGTGAACGCGCTGCGCGTGCCGTTCATCGGCAAGGGCGCGGTCGAGGCGGACCACGAGAAGCACGGTGGGTTCTGGGACACCGTGACCCGCTTCGTCATGCGCTATCCCGTGATCGCGCTGGTCGCGGCTGCCGCGCTGTTAATTGCACTTGCCGTCCCCTATATCGATATCAAGACCGGAAGCGCGGGAGTCAGCACGCTTCCAGACGGCCTCCGCTCCAAGGAGGGGTTCCAGATACTACGGAGTGAGTTCTCGTACGGGCTCGTGACTCCGGCCGAAATAGCCATCCAGGGCGATGTTAATGGCACGCCCATTCAGGGCGCTCTGGGCCGTCTCGATGGGATACTCACCCAGCATCCCGAGTTCAGTCGCGCCACCTTCACGGCGAACAGCAGCGGCGATGTCGCCCTCTATTCGGTGCCGGTCAATGGCGATCCGACGGCGAACGAGACGCTCGACTCTGTGCGAGCTCTGCGGACGAAGTACATTCCCGAAGCTTTTAGCGGAGTCGATGCGAAGGTGTTCGTGGGCGGGCAGAGCTCGGGGTCGATCGACTATATCAATACGACCGAAGACTATACGCCGATTGTGATCGGCTTCGTGCTCGGTCTAAGCTTCATTCTACTTACGATCGTCTTCCGCTCGATCGTTGTCCCGATCAAGGCGATCATCATGAACCTATTGTCGGTAGGCGCCGCTTACGGGCTGCTCGTGCTGGTTTTTCAGAAAGGCGTCGGTAATGAGCTGCTCGGGTTCCAGCAGGTGGACATCATCGAGGCCTGGGTACCGCTCTGGACGTTCTCGATCCTCTTCGGTCTCTCGATGGACTACCACGTCTTCCTTCTCAGCCGCATACGTGAGCGCTTTGACCGGACAAGGGACAACCGGGAGTCGGTAGCCTTCGGCGTCCGCTCGACGGCGGGGATCATCACCGGGGCTGCGCTCATCATGGCTGCTGTCTTCGGAGGCATTGCACAGGGCGACCTGGTAATGTTCCAGCAGATGGGTTTCGGGCTCGGCGTGGCGGTCCTGTTGGATGCGACCATCGTGCGCTCGGTGCTCGTGCCGGCGGCCATGGAACTGCTGGGGGACCGCAACTGGTACCTGCCGCCGTTCCTACGCTGGCTCCCCGATCTTCGCGAGCGAGGAGCGAAAGAGGCCGCGGGGGAGGAGCCGCGCTGGGCGAACCAGCAAAGAGGAGGCGCTGAGGCCTCTTAAAGATACAAAGACGATACTCTCCCCTTGGGCCAGGCGTGGGCGGCTTGCAACGAGCCGCCCACGCCTTTCTGTTTCCGCCTTGACTAGCGAGGAAGACACTTTTCACTGAGTGTTCACCGCGCGTCCGTTTAACCGATTATCAACGTCTGTTAAGAATTAGTTAACAGGCCTGCGAGCCGCCGGACTTGCAGGGGACGACGAGTCCCAAGGGAGGGTTTACATGACCAATCGGACGCTGCGAGATCATCCCCAAGCGCAGTCAACAACCGTCAGTTGGCCGGTGCGGCCATTGTTCGCGGGTCTGGTCGCGGCAACTCTGGCGGCTTTCGCCTTGCTGGTGTCGATCGCGATCGGCTGGCCAATGCCGGCTTCGGCGGTCCACGACGATGGACACTTCGAACTTGACGGCAACATCCCGGATGGGTCAGCGGCGGGGCCTGACTGGGGCTCCGTGTTTGACTCCAGCGGTAGCGTCGCCAACCTGGATAGCGGTCTGGGGGCTGGGTTCCTGATGGATGACATCTCGCCGGCCGGCGCGGTTGACCATACCGTCTTCACGGCAGGGGGGACAAAGAACAACCAGCAGCCTTCCGCGTGGAGTTGGGGAACCCAGAGCGTCCCTGCGAAGGACGATCTGTCCAATGTCTACGCCTTCGGTACCGTGGACGCAAACGGACATTTGATCATTTACGCCGGGCTGGAAAGGCTGGCGCCCAACGGCGATAGCCACATTGACATTGAATTCAACCGCCAGATCATAGGGCTTGACGAGGAGCCACCCTGCGCTAACGAACCCTGCGGCTTTGTTGGGTCGAAGACTGCGGGAGACATCCTCGTCGCCATGGATTTCACCAAAGGCGGCGACTTCGGGACACTGCGCGTGTTTCAGTGGGACGGTAGCCAGTATGTCATCGTCACCGGCGGCTCTATCAGCGGCGCCGGATGCAACGCGGCTGACACGATCTGTGGCCTAAATAATGCCGGACCGAACGACGATGGCGGCCCCTGGCCGAACTACGACAACCACGGCAATGTCATCGCGACACTAGAGAAGAATGCCTTCACGGAGTTCGGAATCGACCTTACCGGGCTGCTTGGAGCTACCCCTTGCATCGGCTCCTTTAACGCGCACACGAGGACATCGCAGGGAAATCCCGAAGACCTGAGCACGGCGGAGCTGAAGGACTTTGCCGCACCGGAGCCGCTGCCCCTGTGCGGGATTCACTGGCAGAAGGTGGACGGCCAGGAGGACCTCCTAGCCGGCGCTAGCTTTGAGGTCTGCCGAACTCACGATGGCAAAGGCCTTGACATCCCGGACCAGTGCCAATCCGTGACCGACAACGAATCGCCGGACGGCGACCCAACCGGCGGGAAGTTCGACCTCACGATCACGATTCCCGGCACTTACCGGATTTGTGAAACGGCCGCTCCCTCGGGCTTCATCGCCGACCCGGCCTGCCAGACGGTTACGGTCACCGGCGCAGGGGCGTTCTTCGCCGGATCCCCCTTCATCAACAACACTCCAACCCCGTCTCCGACGGCAACTCCGACGGCTAGCCCTACCGCTTCGCCAACCCCGTCTCCGACGGCATCTCCGACGGCTAGTCCTACCGCTTCGCCGACGCCGTCTCCGACGGCATCTCCGACGGCTAGCCCTACCGCTTCGCCAACCCCGTCTCCGACGGCATCTCCGACGGCTAGAGACGTCTTCGCCGACGCCGACCGAGACGTCTTCGCCGACGCCGACCGAGACGCCTTCGCCGACGCCGACCGAGACGCCTTCGCCGACGCCGACCGAGACGCCTTCGCCGACGCCGACCGAGACGCCTTCGCCGACGCCGACCGAGACGCCCTCACCGACGCCGACCGAGACAGCTTCGCCGACGCCGACCGAGACGCCCTCGCCGACGCCGACCGAGACGCCCTCGCCGACGCCAACCGAGACACCCTCGCCGACGCCGACCGAGACGCCCTCGCCGACGCCGACCGAGACGCCCTCGCCGACGCCGACCGAGACGCCTTCGCCGACAGCAACGGCGACGGCCTCGCCGACAGCAACGGCGACTGCCTCGCCGACAGCGAGTCCCACGGCGCCGTCAACAGCAAGCCCAACCCGAACACCGACGCCGCTGAGGGTCGTAACTGCCACGCCATCACGGACTCCGACGGCCGCGCCCGTTACGCCATCGCCTGCGGTGCTCGCGATCTCGGCCTTCCCTCAGACGGGCGACGGTTCGGTGGGCGACCGCGACCTCAACCTGCGATGGGCCGTCCTTGCTATCGCGGGCGCCTTCGTCATCGGGTTCGCTATCGCAGGCTTTCCCCGTGTTCGAGCGCGACGGCAGGCCAAAGTCGAGGTCCGCAGCGACGAATAATCGCTAA
The DNA here is from genome assembly GCA_005880075.1 of Chloroflexota bacterium. Classification (GTDB taxonomy): domain Bacteria; phylum Chloroflexota; class Dehalococcoidia; order SM23-28-2; family RBG-16-64-32; genus CF-163. Next base: position 9,313 of record VBJT01000182.1, on the reverse strand, counting down.
AACAGACTCTGAGCAGAACGACGGCGGAAGGAGATTCCTTCCGCCGTTCTGGCTTGGGTCACTCCTCCGTGAAGTAGTCCACATCCAGCTCACGAGTGGCAATGCTGGCATCCAATGAGGCGCGGGCGACGGCGCGGGCGACGGCACGATGCACTCTCTTTTCGAGCGGATTGGGGAGCAACTGTCCATCCGGAGTGGCCGCAACAATGGCCTCGCTGGCGGCCCCAAAGATGGCCTGCGGCGCTGATTTGGCGCCGGCATCAAGCAGCCCCCGGCAGGCCCCGGGGTAACACAGTAGGTTGTTGATAGCAGCGCCCCCCTCGGCAATACGCGCGCCAGCCTCTATAGCAAGCGTGGCGTCGATTTCCGGACGCGGATTGGAGAGGGCGAAGATGATCTGCCCCGGCCGCACCATTGACGGCTCAATAAGCGCCGGCTGGCCCGTCGTCGCGATCACTACATCACATTTGGCGCAGACTTCTTCGATGTCGGAAGCCTTGCCCCCAATTGCCACCAGCCGTTCGATAGGTTCCGTCAACCGATCTGCGCCGAGGACCGCGTTTCCGGTGTAGTGCATTATCGAGCGCGCTATGGCGAGTCCGGCCGCGCCTAGCCCTATCTGGCCGATGAGTAGCTGCCGGCCAGGCGGCAAGCATTGATCAGTGCGGCCAGGACGACAGCCGCCGTGCCGTGCTGGTCGTCGTGGAAGGCCGCAATTCCGACGGCTTCCTGCACACGCCTTTCAACGTCAAAGCACTTCGGAGAGGCGATGTCCTCGAGTTGAATGACGCCGAATGATGGTGAAATCGCGGCGGCCGCCTCAACTATATCGTCGGGGTCCTGGCTGCTCAGCGCGACGGGGACGGCATTCACGCCCACGAGGTGCGCGAGGAGGGCTGCCTTTCCTTCGAGGACCGGCATCGCAGCCAGCGGGCCGAGGTTACCGAGCCCCAAGACGGCAGAACCATCGCTGATGATCGCCACGGTATTAGCGATAATTGTGTAGTGGTCCGCAAGTGAAGGATCCTCGTAAATCCGCCGGCATACCTCCCCGACTCCGGGCGTGTAGACCCGGCCGAGATCGGCGAAGCTGTCGATTGGCATCTGGGGGACGACCCTGATCTTGCCGCCGAGGTGAGCGGATAGGACCTCGTCACGAAGCTCCAGGACGGTTGTTTGCGGCATCTCGTCGAGTTCGGAGACGATGGCGTCCAGCTCTGCCAGCGATTCAACGAGGAGGTCGATGTCGCGCACCATCGACGTCCGGCTCTGGTGGACAGTCCGGATGTCACCAACGCTCGCGCCGTGCCGGGCAACCACGCCGAGAACACCGGCAAGGACGCCCACCTGCTGCACATTCTTCACGCGCATGGTTCGGAAGAACTGCGGTTTCTGCGGATCGCGCGCCATTCTCCCTCCGTCGCCAGTCTCTGTCAGTCAATTCTAAGCGATGCCCGTAACCACGCTGGGAATCGTCCTGCGATCAACGTGACGTTATGGGTCAAAGCGGATAATCTCGATACTGGCATGGGTCGGAATCGCTTGCAGCCGGCCGGCCCACATCAAGGAGGTCTCATGAAGCCGGCCCGTACCACTGCCCTGATACTCGCCCTGGTTTTAGTCACAACGCTTCTCGGCGGCTGCGGTGGTGGCGATGACAACAACAAATCATCAACCGCGACGCAATCGACTTCGGCAAGCGACGGCGCCGAGGACGAGGTCAAGCTGACACTCGTAGCCGAGAACACGAAATTCGACAAGACGACTCTCGAGGCTCCAACGGGCAAGGACGTCACCCTCACGATGGAAAACAAGGATTCGGTGGAACACACCTTCTCGCTGTACCAATCGGCGGACTCAACGGACCCGCTGTTCGCCGGTCAGAAATTCCCCGGGCCCGCTATTCTGACATACCAGTTCACGGCGCCGGAAACACCCGGGACTTACCATTTCCGCTGCGATATCCATCCGAACGCCATGAACGGCGACTTCGTCGTCAAATGACCCCTCGACCGCTTTCTTCAGTTGGTCGCGTTAGCAGCCGCCGGGCTCGATCGCGAGACGCCGAGCAGCCGGCCGAGCGTGATCGCATTAGAAACGGCGTGCCCAAAAGCATCGTTGTTGAAGTAAACGTACACTTCGTCGACCTCTCTCGCCAGGTTGCTTAGCCGCTCCCCCCAATCCTCGAGCATCCTGTCCGTATACTTGCCGCGGTAGCGGGCACCCGGGCCGTGAAAGCGCACGTAGGCGAAACCGGCTGTCGCGATAAGGGGACATTTCAGGTCTGGCTTATGGTAGGAGCAGAAGGCCACGCCGTGGCGGCGCAACGCTTCCATCGTATCGTCACCGAACCAGGATTTGTCCCGGAACTCGAAGGTGCAAGGCAGATCGGCGGGCAGCAACTCGAGGAACGATGCAAGGCGCGTCGCGTGTTCGTCGGTGCGCTTGAAATAGGGCGGGAGCTGAAAGAGCAGCGGTCCCAGATGCGAATTCAGGCGCTGCGCCGAGCTAATGACGCGCTCAAGCGAGCCCTCGCAGTCCTTCAACCGTTTGCGATGAGTCAGATAGCGGTGCGCTTTGACGGCGTAGAGGAAGCCTTCTGGAGCGAGATCGCGCCAGCGGTCCCAGCTTTTTTCGCTGGGCTGGATGTAGAAGCTGTTGTTGATCTCGACGCTTGCGAACTTACGGCTGTAATAGGTTAACCAGTCGTTCTGCGCCAGGCCTTTGGGATAGAAGCGTTCGCGCCAGTGCTTGTACTGCCAGCCGGAGGTGCCGACCCAGAAGCGGGCCATCGCTCAGGCAGGCAACTCCTGGTCGGAGACCTCTGGCGCTTCCGGATATAGCGGCGTCTGCCCCAGAAACTCTTCCCGTACGGTACGCGCGAATTCGTTGTCGACATCGATTTCCGTGATCTCGATGCCCTGTTCCGAGAGCCACTCGCGTAACTCATCCTCATCTTCGGCCACGGGGCTGAATTCTACCGCCCCGGTATCGCCTTCGAGCCGCTCGAACCAGCGGGTGAGCGCCCAGACAAAGGTGCGGCCCTCCTCGGGATTGTCGGGGTCCGTCAGGAATATCCGAGGGTCAGCGTCAGCGAAAAGGTCTTCTTCCAGAAGACGCGGCTCTTCAGCTGCCCTGGATAACCCCAGCTCCTCTTCGCGAATCTGCAGTTCATCTGCGGCGTCTTGAAATCCGCTTCGCTCCACCCAAACCTCCGCCTGGCGGCCCGCAAGGATTACTAAGAGGGAAGGACCTGTGTAATCGCGTCGGCGGCCGGTAGCGGCTCGCTCCCCGCCGCGATTATCTGCGCTAAATCAGGCCCGCCCGGCAACGAGGGTAACCGTCCGATACGGTTGCGTGGTTCGGTCCGAACATTGCACTGCAAGCAACAGTAGTAATCACCCGAAAAGTCCGCGCGGAAAACGAGATCGCCCAGACACTGCGGGCAGACTTTGAGCAACGAAGCCAGGTCCAGCTTCTTGCGAGCTCCCTGCGGGAAGTCACGCACGCAACTCCTCCTTTGTCTACGCGGACCCTCCGACGAGTCGGGGGTTCCGCCTCCTCCAGTGGTCTACGAGGTTAGCTGACGGGTTAGGGCTGAAAGGAGCTGCCCACTCCGAGCCTACGGAGTACACCCCGGGGCACCCTGGTTCCCCCGCTCCCCGCCTCAGGCGGGGATTAGACCTTAGCGTGCTTCATTGAATCACCCCTCCGGAAAGCTGTCAATAGAAATGATGTTACGGAATGATAAAGAAGTCTTATCCATATTTTGACACTGCCTCAACCACGACTATATCCTTGGCCTGCCCCGGACCGCCAGCCAACCGAGTGTAGTTGGAGGATACATGAAACTCGCGATCTTCTTCGGCGGAACGACCAGCGTCGAGGGCCAGATCCAAGCCGTTGTGGACTGCGAAAGGGACGGCTTTGACGGCATCTGGTTCGGCCAGATCTTCGGCGCGGACGTTCTAACGGTCGTAGCTCTCGCCGGTCAGAAGACGAGCCGTATTGAGCTCGGGACGTCCGTCGTTCCGACCTACCCCAGGCACCCACACGTTCTCGCCCAGCAGGCGCTTACTGTGCAGGCGGCGACGAACGGCCGCTTCAACCTCGGAATCGGGCTATCTCACGCGCCTGTCGTCGAGAGTATGTGGGGTCTTAAGTACGACCGGCCGGCTGTCCATATGCGAGAGTATCTCTCGGTGCTACTGCCTCTCATCCGCGAGGGCCGGGCTAGCTTCAATGGCGAATTCTTCCGCGTGAACGCGACCGTGCAGGTGCCGGTGCTTAAGCCCCCGCCGGTGTTGATTGCTGCGCTCGCACCGGTGATGCTGCGGATTGCCGGCGAAATGGCGGACGGGACGATCACGTGGATGGCCGGGCCCAAGACGCTGGAGACGCATATCGTGCCGAGAATAACGAAAGCGGCGAAAGAAGCCGGCCGGCCGGATCCCCGCATTGTTGTTGGTCTGCCGGTTGCTGTAACCGACAATCCCGCAGACGCGAGAGAGCGCGCTGCTCGCTCGTTTCAGATCTACGGCACACTGCCGAACTATCAGCGAATGCTGAACATCGAGGGCGCCGCAGGCCCTGCCGACGTGGCGATCGTCGGCAACGAGGCGGAGGTCGAAAGGCAGTTGCGTCGGCTCGCCTCTGCGGGGGCAAACGACTTCCTGGCCGGGATGTTTCCCGTTGGCGATGACGCCCAGGCCTCGCTTGACCGGACGCGGGCGCTCTTGAAGGGGCTGGTTGGGAAGGTATGAAAGTCTTCGTCGCAGGCGCTACCGGCGTGCTCGGCCGCTCAACCGTTCGCGCTCTCGTCGAGGCCGGCCACGAAGTGCGCGGCACCGCGCGGGGCACCGAGAAAGCGGAAATGTTGCGCTCGTTCGGCGCGGAGCCCATCGAGGTCGATCTCTTCGACCCGGACGCACTGCGCACGGGCGTCGCCGGCAGTGAGGCCGTGCTCCACTTCGCAACCAAGATCCCGCCGATCATGCGGATGCGCTGGAAAGGGGCGTGGCGGGAGAATGACCGCCTACGAACGATCGCCTCGAAGCACCTCGTGGACGCCGCCCTGGCGACCAGCGCACAGGTCTTCATATACGAGTCGATCACCTTCATCTACGGCGAGCACGGCGACGAGTGGATCGGAGAAGATGGCTCGCTCTCGATTTATTGGGCGTCCCTGAAGAGCACGCTTGACGCCGAGCGCGAGACGAAGCGCTTTACGGAGGCCGGCGGCCGGGGCGTTTCGCTCCGTTATGCCGCCTTTTACGCTCCCTACGCGCAGTCGACACTCGACACCGTCCGCCTCGCCCGGCGGCGGATGTTTCCGCTTGCAGGTGACGGCTCGAACTTCTTCTCGTCCATCCACGTCGACGACGGGGCCACGGCCGCAGTCGCCGCCCTGCAAGCGCCGGCCGGCGTCTACAACGTCACGGACGACGAACCCCTGCGGATGCGCGACTACGCCCGAGCGATCACGGATGCCTTTAGGTTAAAGCCGCCGCGCCGCGTGCCGAGGTGGCTGTTCCGGCTCGTCGGCGGAGGTCCGGCCAAGTACCTCGTGAGCTCGCAGCGCGTCGCCAATGCCCGCTTCAAAGAGAAGACGGGCTGGGTTCCGAAGTACCGTAGCGCGCGAGAAGGCTGGCAGCAGATCGCACAAGAGTTGCAGGGCAAAGAGAACTAGCGTGGCTCCGCCTCGCCCGGCTTGTAGGCGAAATAGTCACTAAGTTCCTTCGGGTTGAAGGGCGGTGAGGTAGCGGAGACGAACACCAGCGGTTCATCGCTCGTATTCTTGATGGCGTGCGCAGCGCCGGGCGGGATGTAGACGAGCGTGCCTTCGCCCACCTCCTGCATTTCGTCAGCGACCTGCATGACACCGCGACCACGCACGATCACGTAGACCTGCTCGTTGTCCGGATGGCCATGCACAGCCTGCATGCTGCCGGGCGCTCCTTCAACCAAGGTGATCGCCAGGTTCTCGGAGCCAAACTGGCCTTCGGTGAGGAGTAACCAAGATTTCTGGCCGCCGCGCTCGTTGAGCGGCGCGCTATCCCGGGGATACACATGCATGACGAACTCCTAGACGAGCGTCCAAAAGATTGCTAGCTCCGGGCGGAGTCGATCTTATGAAGCAACGACTGTAGCGCCTGCTCTTTCGTCTTCAGCTGTCGCTTGTAATCGGTGTCTTCGGTCTTGTAGATCTCCTCACGCAGCTCGTCGTAGGAGATTCGAAGTAGATCCCCAAGTAGAACCATCTCGTCGTTTGTCAGATCAATCTGCATAGGCGAACCTCCTTGGCTTCTGGCCGTAGATTATAGCGGCGCGTACTTTCGGAAGGGCCTGCGAGGATCTGCGTCGGCCTCCGTCTCTGATGTGCTACCCTTTGCCATACGAAGGAGGCGTTATGGCTCGCAATGCACTCGTACTCGGTGGCGGCGGCGCGCTTGGAATTTCATGGGAGATCGGGCTGCTCGCAGGGCTGACCGATGAAGGTATCGATGTAGCGGGCGCCGATCTGATCGTCGGCACCTCTGCCGGCTCCGTTGTAGGAACCCAGATAGTGCTCGGCAAGACGCTTTCGGAGCTGATCGCGCAGCAGATGGAGCCGGACGACGGCCGGATCGGCACGCTGATGGCAGGCATCGATCCGTCTTCCGTCCTCCAGTTGTTCATGCGCTGGGCGGGCGTCAAGGAGATGACCCAGGAGACGCGTGCAGAGATCGGCGCGGCGGCGCTGGCGGCGCAGACGGTTTCTGAGGACGAGTGGGTTGCCTACTTCGAAGACCATCTCGAGGACGCCGCCTGGCCCGACAGGCCGCTGCTATTGACGGCCGTCGACTGTGAGTCCGGTGCCTTCCAGACCTGGGACCGCGATTCCGGCGTCCTCCTCGGGCGAGCGGTCGCCTCAAGCTGCGCCGTACCCGGTTTGTTCCCCGCGGTCACCGTTAACGGCCGCCGATACACTGACGGCGGTGTCCGCTCGGGCACCAATGCCGATCTGGCCAGCGGTTACGATTCAGCCCTAATCGTTGCTCCTATCGGCGCTCGCTCGGACGGCATCGACCCGTTGCTCGGCCGGCAGGCACGCACAGAGGCCGAGGAGCTGAACACCTCCGGTACAGTGGCCGAGCTGGTCTTTCCGGACGCCCCGACGCTCGAGGCTATAGGGATCAATCGCATGGACGCCTCGCGACGGGGCGTCACTACCCACGCCGGCATTGCGCAAGGCCGCGCCCTGGCATCGCGTTTAGCGGAAACGTGGGCGAAGGCCGCCGCCTAGCGCTGACCAATGTCAAACGAACTGCTTGAGCCCGCCGTCAGCGCGGACTACCGCGAAGCGACTGCGCGCGACGTCGACGCCATCGCGTCGCTGCACGCGGACAGCTGGCGGCGCCATTACCGGGGCGCGTACTCGGATTCGTTCCTCGACAGCGATGTGTTCTCGGACAGGCATGACGTGTGGACGGAGCGGCTCCAACGCAGCGACCGGTCGAATGAGTGCACGATCATCGCCGAGCGCGACGGCGCCGTTGTCGGGTTCGCTCACACCATCTTGAATGCCGACGCGCAATGGGGCGCTCTGCTTGACAACCTGCACGTCCGCCACGACTTAAAGGGCGGTGGGATCGGCACCCGGCTCATGGCCGAAACAGCGCGGGCGGTGATCGACCGGACTACCTCAGCTGGCCTGTTCCTCTGGGTGCTGGAGGGCAACAAGGCGGCTCAGGCCTTCTATCAGGCTCGTGGCGGGACCGGCGCCGGGTCGAAGACATCAGAGGCGCCCGGCGGGGGCACGATTGTCGCGTTCAGATACGTCTGGCCCGATCCCTCCGTGCTGCTTGACCAGAAGTCCTCGCCGTGACAACGACAGCCTCTCGGACGGCGACGGACATCGCCTCTCGTATGACGGACGCCGTGAGCGCCTGGCTCGATTCGCTGAACGAAGACCAGCGGGCCAAGGCATCACTCACCTTCGAGGATACCGCCGAGCGTACGAGTTGGGCGTATTTCCCTCGGATGACTAAAGGGCTTCCCCTTCTCGAGATGGATGCTCGTCAGCAGAAGCTCGCGAACGCCTTCATCGCGGGGGCGCTCAGCTTTCAGGCCTACGCGAAAGTCGTGATGGTGATGGCCAGCGAAAGCCTGGTCAACCTCATGGAAGGAGGCCGGCTGGACGCCTTCCGCGATCCGCGCCGCTACTTTCTTGCGGTCTTCGGCTCGCCCGGCGGCGAGCGGTGGGGCTGGCGCTTCGAAGGCCACCATGTCGTCCTCAACTTCACGCTGGCAGGCGGCGAGATCGTTTCCCCGACGCCGCTCTTCATAGGGGCTCAGCCGGTGGAGGTTCCGCACGGCCACTCGATGGTGCTCCGAGCGTGCGCCGAGGAGGAGGACGCCGCCAGAGAGTTGCTCGGCTCGCTGGACGGCGACCGGAAGCGCGAGGCAATCATCTCGGATATAGCGCCGCCGGACTTCGTGCTGATGAACTCGCCCGTCGTGCCCGACTCGGCGCTCCCCGGCGGGATCGAAGCCCCGCCGCTTCTCGCGAACATCATCGCCGAGGCCAAGGCGATGGCCCTAGAGCGGCGCGAGGCGCTGCGCTTCGAGCGCGCCCGCCCGCGCGGTCTGCCCGCCTCAACTATGGACACCAGCCAACGGAAGCTTCTCTCCGAGCTGATCGATGTCTACGTCGACCGCCTGCCCGACCCTCTGGCGGCCATCGAGCGGGAGGGCATCGATCGCGCGGGAATCGATGGCGTCCACTTCGCCTGGGCCGGCGGGACTGAGCGGCGGCGGCCACACTATTACCGGCTCCAGGGGCCTTCTTTCCTCGTCGAATACGACAACACCCAGAATGATGTGAACCACGTCCACTCAGTCTGGCGCGACCCCGACCGCGACTTTGGCGGTGATCTGCTGCGTGAGCACGTACGCAGTGGCCACTAGCGTCTCTGGACTAATCTCCCCTAACCGCATACGCTTTACGGCGGAGGAATCCCACTATGGCGATTGAAAGCGAACCGCGAGCACGACCGAAGACAAACGAGCGAGCGTCAAAGAGTTACGGCCAGGAGCACGTCGACGAGCTCCCCTACGGGTCCGACGAGAAGGCCGGGCGCTATGCGACGGAGCGCTTCCACGGCGCGACCGGCCTCAACTGGTACACCTGCGACCCGACCCTCCAGCGGGCGATGCGCTATTACCTGAGTGACGAAGAGTTTACCTGGGCGGAGCCCCATCTAGTGCGCCTCGGCGAACTGATGGGCGGCGCGGTCTCCGAGCGGGCCGAGGTCACCGACAAGATCGGGCC
>VBJT01000262.1:2594-4171 GCA_005880075.1 Chloroflexota bacterium | reverse complement strand
CCGCAAACGGTAGACTCACTAGCGTCGAAGCTTGCTGCGCATATCAGGGCTGAGCTCGGCGTGTAGGCATCCTTGTTTGTGGGCACGAGAATGCCAGTGATACCGGCAAGATATTGGCCCACCCATAATCGCATTATTACCGTCGCTGCAATCGTTCTTGTTGTTGCTGGCTATCATTAGTGCGACGTGGTCGCCGTAGTTGGTGGTTTGATCGCAGGCGCGATTCATCTACTCATCCACGCGGTCTCTGATAGGCTGAATCGCCCTCGGTCAAACTGAACGACTGTCCCACAGCCCATGTGTGGCCACTACACGCCTGCGCGGAGTAGACTTGGTGTTCCTGGAGGTTCGCCCGCTGGGGTAGCTCATGGTAGGTCTTCAAGACGCTCGACCCGTTCTTTCGCATCATCCAGAAGGGCCTCGAAGGCATTGCGGATGGTGGGCACTTCTTCGACCTGCTGGCCGAAGAAGTCATCTTCGACTACGTCATCACGACTCCCGGCTACCCAAGGCGCGTCGAAGGCCGCAAGGCCGTCGCCGAGCTCTACGGCCCTTACGGCACCATGATCGTCCTAGACCGATGTCACGACCTCGCGGTCCATCACGACATCAAGGCCGGCGTCGTGGTGCTCGAGTACGCCTCCGAAGGCCGAGTCGTTCCGACCGGGGCGCCGTACGCCAACCGGTACATCTCGGTACTCACGATTACCGATCGCAAGGTCACTCACTGGCGCGACTACCTCAACCCCGTGGCAGTCTTCGACGCGCTCGGATGGCCGTCACGTTGATGGACGGCGCGAGCGTTCTGGAGACCCCGGACGGCCAGTCGCTCGCCGAGCCCCTGGTCGTCTCGATCAATCTCAGCGAGATCGAGTTCAGGTAGTAACAGCGCTCAACGCTGTGCTGCTAATCCCCGACGGAAATTGAGCCTCAATTTCGCAGTCATTTGACTGAAGCGCCATCCTTTCCGACGGCTTTATGTTTTCATTGAGTAACGGCTAAATCCGGGAAAGCGCGGAACGAAAGGAGCTGGTCAACGCCGACCTCTTGCAGTTTGTCCGGAAGGGCGTACCATCGGTTGCGACGGTCGTCACTTAGCACATCGTGCACACTGCCGCTCGCCCGATGGCGGCGGAGGGCGGCACGGGAAAGGAAGCGACGAATGGCACCGAAATCACGAAGGGCTACCACAGCCAAGGCACTGCCAAACGGGAAGGGCAATGGGAAGCGCCGCTCGCCGGAGATTAGGCCCGGCAGGCTCGGCGTCGAGATCCAACGCTTCGGAGCACTTCGGCTGCAGCCGATCGCTCTAGCCTCTGCCGCTCGCCTCGAGAGCGCGCAACTGTTGAATGCGATTCTGGCCGACACTATGATCCTGTACGCGCTGTACAAGAAGCACCACTGGCTGGTGGCGGGCCCAACCTTCTACCAGCTTCACCTGCTGTTCGACAAACACGCGGAGGAACAGACGGAGCTGATCGACTTGCTCGCAGAGCGAGTGCAGAGCCTGGGCGCGATTGCCGTTGGCGACCCCCGGCACGCGGCGGAGCTGACGACGATCGAGCGGCCGCCAAACG
>VBJT01000262.1:0-2460 GCA_005880075.1 Chloroflexota bacterium | reverse complement strand
GAGGTTCCGGCGATGATCCATCGCCTGCTCGACGCCCACGAGACGGTGATTACGAAGGTCCGCGCGGCGATCAAGAAGACGGACAAGAACGAGGACTGGGGATCGAACGACCTGCTGATGAGCGACGTCCTTCGGCGCAACGAGCTGCAAGTCTGGTTCGTGTCGGCGCACCTCGTCGACGAGCCACTGGTGGGAGACGCGTAGACGAGCGAGCAAGGGTTCAACGCCTCGACCGCGGACCTCGCGCTCGCCTGGGCCACGAACCGTACAACGTCCTCTCCGGTGCGGGAAGCGGCCGCGACGGCCAAGCGTCCGAATTGACCATATAGGAAGGGAACTAGTCATGGACAACGAAACAAATGGCACCGACACGATCGTCTTCATCCATGGGCTGTACCTGACCGCCCGGAGCTGGGAGCCGTGGGAGAACCGCTACACAGACCGCGGGTACAAGGTGATCAACCAGAGCTGGCCTGGCTTTGAGGGCGAAGTCGAGGCCCTGCGTAAGGACCCGAAGCCCATCGCCCGGCAGAGCGTCGAGAAGGTCCTCGACCACTACGAGCGCATCATCGAGGGGCTCGAGCGCCCGCCGATCATCATCGGCCACTCGTTCGGCGGGGCGTTCATGCAGGTGCTCCTGAGCCGGGGCCTTGGCGCTGCCGGCGTCGGATTGGCGCCAGCCACGGTGCGAGGGGTCCTGGACGTTCCGCTGATAACATTGAGGTCGAACTGGAAGGTGCTGCGGAACCCGCTCTTCCGGCACCGCGCCATCATGCCGTCGGCGAAGGACTTCCGGTTCGCCTTCACGAACACATTTACAGAGGGGGACTCGGCGAAGGCGTACGAACGATATGCGATCGCCGCGTCACGAAACGTGCTGTTCACGGGAGTCAACGCCAACCTCAATCCGTTCACACCATTGAAGGCGGACTTCAAGAAGAGCGACCGCGCGCCGCTGCTCTTCATCGCGGGCGGGAAGGACCACGTGGTCCCGGCCTCCGCCAACCGCCACAACGCGGCGAAGTATCGCAAGTCGAGCGCCATCACGGACCTGGTGGAATTCCCGGAGCGCGCACACTTCACGGCCGTCCAGGACGGATGGGAGGAAGTCGCGGATTTCGCGCTGCAGTGGGCGCTCGACCCGGCCAAGGAGCTGAGCACTGCCAACGCTACGGCGCTCCAGCGCGTGCGTGGGATGCCCAGTCCGACTTGACGGGCCTGTTACGATTGTCCAGCGCTGAACCAATATTAGGGGAGGGAATGATGACTATCGACAATCGTATTGGGCGGAAAGTTACCGTAACCCGGAACGGTCCTTACATGGTCGAGGGCACGATTCCCCTCGCCAATCAGACGATTGAGAGCGACGCTGAAGGCGCGTCCAGGGAGTGGCTCGAGGGGCAGCCGTTCGAAGTCGCCGAAGTCTATAAGCTCTGCCGCTGCGGCCAATCGTCGAACAAGCCGTTTTGTGACAGTACACACCTCAAGGTCGGATTCGATGGTACCGAAACGGCCTCGCGGGCGCCGTACCTTGACCAAGCAGAAGTCTTTGAAGGTCCGGTGATGGACCTGACCGACGCTCAGCCGCTCTGCGCGAGCGGCCGGTTCTGCGATCCCGATGGCAGCATCTGGAACCTCATCGAGCAGACCGACGACCCTGACGCCCAGCTGAAGGTGAAGCACCAGAGCGGTCATTGCCCGTCCGGGCGGCTCGCGGTTTGGGACAAGGCGAGCAGGCAGCCGTACGAGCCGGTCTTCGAGCCTTCGATAGGCCTCGTCCAGGACCCGGTGGCCGGCGTGAGCGGCCCGCTCTGGGTAAGGGGTGGAATCGCCGTTGAATCGGCGGACGGCCAGACCTATGAGATTCGCAATCGAGTCACCCTCTGTCGTTGCGGCGCCTCCAACAACAAGCCTTTTTGCGATGGTTCGCACATCACTGTCGGCTTCAGAGACGGCTCATGAGTAGCGACCCAGTCGAACCAGACCGGGCGAAGACCGTAAACATTGTGGGCCTGGGCGGCTCATTGCGGCCCGCCTCAAGCAGTCGCGCAGCTCTGAAGGTGGCGCTTGACGGTTCGGCAGACGCGGGGGCGAAGGTTGATCTGCTCGACCTGCGTCAGCTCAACCTTCCGATGTACGATCCTAGCTCAGACGACATGCCTGACGCAGTGATTCGCTTCGTCGAGGCGGCTTACGCGGCGGATGGGATGATCTGGAGCAGTCCTCTCTATCAGGGAAGCATCAGCGGCTCCTTCAAGAACGCCCTGGATTGGCTTATCCTGCTGGGCGACCGTGAGTCTCCGCACCTGACCGATAAGGTGATTGGCCTGATAAGCGTGGCCGGCGGGACCCAGGGACTCCAGGCGATCAACACGATGGAGTTCATCGTTCGGGCGCTGAGGGCCTGGGCGGTACCGCTGGTCGTTCCGATTCCCCAATCGTGGCAGGCGTTCGAAGATA
>VBJT01000181.1 GCA_005880075.1 Chloroflexota bacterium | reverse complement strand
ACCGTTGCAGCAAATAGAGCAGCCCTACCACCGGAACGAGCATGAACAGGGTCCCTATGGCCCAAAAATAGGGATCGTGCGTGAGGACCAACAGTTGGACACCCGCGACCGTAAGCGGTGCCGATGCTAGTACAGCCAGGCGCCTCCTCCGCCGCTGCGCCTTCGTGCCCAGAGCTCTGAGCTTACGCCACCCTACCTTCCAGGCAATGACGACCAGGAGAACGCTCAGGGCGATCCAGCAAAGTGTTTCGATTACGCGGCCGGTCGACCTGTTGCTCAAAAGTCCGGTGACCTGCCAATACCCCTGCGCACCAAAGAAGAACAGAACAAACCACCTTCCGAATAATATGCTCGTTAAGCGCTCCGACATATCTTCCGGCGCCACGCTGCTAGGTGATGGTTAGGACGCAGGTGTTGAAGTAAGGCGATCGGGGCGGCTCGTGCTCGTGCTTACGTCGCTCTTTTGGCGCCCGCTCCAGAAACTTCTCGCCGGCCTCAAACTTCCAGGCCATGAAGCGTTCAATCGCCTGGCGGACAAGCGCGGCCGTGGCGTTATCGCCCAGTTCGGTCAGATCGTCGGCGAGCTCTCGTAGCTCTGTGAAGGTGTCCATCGTTGAGGCGGTAGGACCTCCGGGCCACCAATTTTACTCCCGCAGTCGGTCAAGTCGCCACAAAGAATAAGCGCCGGGGAAGCATCGGACAGCCCGGCGCCGTTGCTCAGGCGCGTAGAAATCTCCAAGCCGCGAGGGCAGGACGGGCCCGAAGCGAGGCCCAGTATATCCCGACGCTGCCGGCGTCAGCATCGACGAAAAAGAAACGGCCCTCGCCCGAAAGGCGGGGCCGCTTCAGGGGGGTTATTGCGTCAATTTCAAGACGCGCTTCCCCGCCTGTGTGTTACAGCGAAGAGAGAGAAGGCCGGCCGGGGATGAAACGGACGTAGATCCCAGCCGGCCTCTGCCATATAGGGCCGGTCAACCATGGGCTGTCGAGCCGGCCCATTCTAAGGCCGATCAAGCCGAAGGGTGGCTTTTGTGACCGGCCTTGCTCCAAGGGAGGTGAGCAACCTCCAGCGTCGTTTTAGAGCATGAGGCAAGCAGCGGTCAACGTCCCCGCAAATCTAGATTGCACGCTCGAAGACAGCGCCGTTTGGAAAATCCCGGCCAACAAGGGCGCGGGCGACTTAGCGGAACCTGTACACAATCGTCTCGCCGACGCGCGGCTTGTTGATATAGTTGAGCACGTTGTAGCGGAGCTCCGCGGGAACTGCGGTTTGTGGCACCTCAAACATCAACCTCACGGTGGCCTTTTGACCGCTGTCTATGGCCGCGGGAGAGAGCCTGCCCCCCACCATTACGAGCATTGGGTCGTGTCTCTCATTACTGCTGTCTCTGAGAGAGAACAAAGAAGTCCGCACCGCTATCTCCTCGCCCTCCCCGCGCTGATTCTCAATGGCCAGGTCCAACTCCAAGAAGCGGCGGCCGACCCCCGGACGGAGCAGGCCCGCGAAGATCTCGTCGGCTGGGTCTTTAGCCGCGGTGAGCTGCACGACGCCCGACCGCACAGTTGCGCTCGTCTCCTCAGCCGTCACTTCTCGCCCCAGGAGGCGCTGGTAGGAAATCTCCCTTGTGATATGCTGGCCGCCAAAACTCGCGAACGCTGCGCACGAGGTGACAGCCAGGCCGATGAGCAAAGCCCCACCAACTAAAGACCTGATCTCTCCGTTCGTCCCGGTGGGTCCAGCTTCCGCCGAGAGATTGAACGGCGGGAACTCGTCCGTCAAGGACAGCATGTAAGCCTGTACCCGCGTCCACCAACGGAGTACGCCCGCCACGTACTGATGCACCCCTCTTGGGAAGTGCCCCGTGAAAAGAATGGCAATCCAGCCAATGGGCACAACCACTACAAGGCTGAGGGTAAGGAGGGCGAGGATGAGGAGGTGCGGGATGGATGCTGTAAGCTTCCAGATCACTAGCTTCCTGCGGACAAACTGACCTGCATATTGAGCGTCGTATTGGATGGGGTATGTCATGATGACTTCTCCGGTCTCTCGCCACGTGCGCGGCGCGTTTGGCGCGCTCCCAAAAAGTGTACTCGTCCAGCAGGCCCAATGCGTGCTGAACACCCATGTCAGCCAGAGCTTTGGGCCCTCAGCGTGTTTTGAAGTTCTGAACAAGGTGGGTCCAGTTGTAGCTCCCGCTTCCGAATCGCGTTAGACTTGCCGCGCAACGTTGGAAACCGCGATATCGTTGTCAGGAGGTCTCGTGCAATTGGCAGAAATGCGTTATGCATGCGCCGAGGCGAGAAGACAACAGTGAACGAACAGCGATACCGCGAATCAGAGCGACGGCTTTGGCAATCGCTTGGTTTAACCCCGACTGAGCAGCGCGTGCGTCTTCCTCGCATCGGCGTCACGGTTCGTGTGCAGGAGTTGGGGGAGGGGCCAGCGGTGGTGTTCGTCCACGGTGGGTCAAACAGCGGCACTAGCTGGGCTCAGTTGGCCGCGCAACTAAGCGGGTTTCGTTGCGTGATGCTCGACCGCCCGGGCTGCGGCCTAAGCGATCCGCTCGATGCTCGATTCGACGATGTGAAAGCGCTGGGAACGTTTGCCGAGGCGCTGATAGTCGACCTGCTTGATGCGATGCAGATTAACAAGGCGCACCTGGTGGCCACGTCGTTTGGTGGCTACGTGGCACTGCGCACAGCGGCCGCGCACCCTGAACGCATTGGGCGAATGGTGCAGCTAGGCTGGACGATAGGAGCGCCGACGGCTGGATTCCCTTTGATCATGAGGATCACGGGCGTTCCCGCACTTGCGTGGTTGATGACCGCCGTGGCACCGAACGAGCGCATGGTCCGCATGATGTTCCGCAGTATCGGGCTTCGTCAGGCGCTAGATGCCGGGCGGATCTCGCAAGAATTGATCGACGCTTACGTCGCGCTCCTCCGCGACACGGACACGATGCGCAACGAAATCAAGGCGGGGCCTCGGATCATTAAGCTGCGCGGGATGAACAACAGCGTACTCCTGCCCAAGAGTTTGCTAATGACGATCCGGACGCCCGTGTACTTCCTCTGGGGTCAGGGGGACCCGTTCGGCGGCGAAGACATCGCTCGTGAATTCGTAAAGGCTCTGCCCAATTGTGAGCTAGAGATCATGCCGGGCGCGGGCCATGCGGTCTGGCTGGACGATCCCGTTCAAGTTGCCAACACCACCGCCAGGTGGCTCAGCCACACGCCTGTCGCTAAGCGCACCGAGCATCGGGAGGTCTTCTCTGAGGGGACTGAGGTATGAACTTGGTCGCCGAGGATGTTGGTTTAAACGCGATACAAGCTAGATTAGCCATCTGCCCTGCTTAAAGTCGCTGACTGCTTCGGCAGACCTGGCCATCTGGCCTGAAAAAGCAAAAGACACTTGACTTGTCAGATCGGGTGCCTGAGAGAGGTACTATTCGTAATTGGCGCGGGCGATGGGACTCGAACCTACGGCTCTCTACTTGGGAAGAAAATGCTCCGCCACGCACGCGTGTTACTTCGCATAGGCATGACTTAGCTGGGGAACCGAAGCGAACAGTAACGACACTTGGTGCTACCGGTCCTCTGGCTCGACGTGTCTTGTTTGCGATGCATCCAGTTCCGCCCAACGGACGTAACAAGACAGAGCCAGAGAGGAGGTAATCCGAATGATGCGCTTACTTATCGTTTCTCTCGTTGCCTTCGGCCTAGTGGTGGGAAGTAGCTCGCATGCCCTCGCCGACAAGAGCCCCAACGGGCCCGGGCAGCCCGGCGCCCCGAATACGACCTGCTCCACGTTCACCACGACGCCTGGCGCGTCCGCCAACGCCGGCGGATCGCCCTTCAACGCGAACGGAACGGCGGGCGCGCACTACGCGGGGAACCCGGGTACGGCATCGCTGGCTCACGCCGGCAGCTCTTTGGCCGTATCCCAATACGACATCGCCTGCTTCCAGCAGACTGTTCACTAGGTACCGGTCTGCTGGCTGTTGAAAAAGCTGGCGAGAAGGAGACAGTAATGATCGGCGAGAAGGTTAGACACTATGAAGGCAAGAACACGGACTTAAATTCGCTCAAAGAAAAAATACAGCAATATCTGGAGGGCGACGGATTCAAGGTTCAGTTATCGCCTCCAAGCGAGCATGGCACGGTCATTCAGGCGCGTAAAGGAGGGTTCCTGAGCGCCGTCATCGCCGCCGATCGGGCCTTGAGCATATTGATCGATGGCGAGTCGAACAACTTCACTGTCAGGGTCGGGATCGGAAAATGGCTCGAGCACCTCGGCGTGACTGCGGTCGAAGCCCTCCTCATTTCTGAGATTTTCCTCCTCGTCGATATCCCCGAAATGCTATGGAACGTCCACGTGGAGAATAAGCTGGTGAAGGAGATTGACTCGATCGTCGGTTGACTACCAGCGATCTTCCGGATTTCGCGGGGGTTCTGAGCAAGAATGACGCAGTGCTGGCCGCTGGAGGCTGCTTGTCTCGCCGCCGCCGTTTCCGCTAGCTGCGCCTCGAGATAGAGCACGCCCTCGGAGAATAGAATATATGTTCTCCCGATACAAGATGAGACTGTCACAAAGCCAGTGGGAGAGCGTTTTCGCGATCAGCTACATTGTCGCCCGAAGACGCTGGTCATCTGGGCGACATCGGTAATATCGACAAACCCGTCCGGCGGGTCAGGCGCGATATCGTAGCGCGGCGGAGCTGGAGGCACGGACGCGCCAAAGTTGCCGGTTAGGAAAGCAACGTCGGAAATGTCCGAGAAGGAATCGCTGTTGACGTCGGCCGGCCAGGCGTCACCGCCACTACCGGGCGCGCCCGCACAGTTGTCCAGCGGATTCGTCCCGATCGTCGCCTCGGCGGAGTCAGGCCACGTATCGTTGTCGTCGTCCGGGTCACAGGCGTCCCCCTGGCTGTCGCCGGAGACGGACGCGCCGCCGGCAGCAAGCGCTGCGTCAGTGTTGACCTGGTCAGTGTTCGGCGTTGTCGGGCAATTGTCGGCAGAGTCAGTGATACCGTCTGTATCAGCGTCCGGAAGCGAGAAGTCGGTCCCGTCCGCGCCGTTAAACTTGGCGACCGTGAAGTCGCCGTTTGTGCCGGTATTGTCGGTTGTACCGGCTGCGATGACATTCCCCGCTCCGTCAATTCTTACCGAGCGGGCTTCCTCGATCCCAGTCCCCGCACCCTTGAGTTCCCGTTGCCAGGTCTGATGGCCGTTGTTTCCCGCCAACTTCACGACCAGGAAGTCCTGGAATGATTGATTGTGGAAGGTGCTGCCGACGGCTGCCACGTTACCGGAACCATCGACCGCGACGCCGAACGCGGTGCTGCCGGTGCCGATCGCCTTGCTCCATAGTTGGGCGCCAGTGGCGCCCGACAGCTTCACGACAGCTGCGCCGCTCCCGAGGTCGCCCGCGGCCACTGCGTTGCCGGCTGGATCAACCGCGATCGTCCGCGCTCGATCAGCGGCACCACCATCCACGTTGGTCCGCCAGAGGACGGTCCCGCTCGGGGAGAGTTTGACCACGGTTAGGTCGGAATCATCCTGAGCATTCGTGGTCCAACCGGCCGCAAATGCGTCACCGGCGCCGTCAACCGCTAGCGCCTGACCGAAATCCTGGTTAGTGAACGTATCGGCGCTACCATCGATATTCGCGCGCCAGAGCTCGAAGCCGTCGGTTCCCCGCAGCTTTACCACGGTGAGGTCACTGATATTGTCCGGGGCGTTAATGGTCATGCCAACTGCGAGAACGTCGCCCGCGCCGTCGACCGCCGCCGCCCAGCCCTCGTCAACTGAATTGACCCCGGTACCAGTGATGCTGGCGCGCCACAGTTCCGCGCCGTCACTGCCCCTAAACTTGATCACCGTGAAGTCTTGTTGTCCTGTCGCAAGCGTGCCGACTGCGATGGCATTTCCCTCCGCGTCTCGCGTCACCGAGTTCAGGTCATCTTGCAGACAGGGCGAAAAGTCGCATCCTTGGCCGTCAATCTGGCGCCGCCAGACCTCGCCGCCGGTGGAGCCCGAAATCTTGACTAACAGGAAGTCCTGACCAGTGGAACCATTGCTCGTGTTTCCGGCGGCCAGGACATCGCCCGCGCCGTCAAGGACCACCGATTTTGCCAGGCCGGAAGGGATGGTCCTTAGCCAGATCTCGCCGCCGGATGCCCCGGATAGTTTGGCGACCGCGAAGTCGAAGCTGCCGGCGCTCAGTATGTGTCCCGCCGCCACTACATTGCCGGCTGCATCCGTCGTCACCGAATAAGCCTCGTCGTTCCCGTTTGCTGTGCCGTTCAGATTGCTCTGCCAGGCCTGAGACTCGTGTGGCGAAAGGAAGAGGGCACACGCGGACACAGCAAAGAAGAGCGCAGCGCCTCTCGCGATTCGCATTTGAACGATTCCTCGCCCGATGGGAGGGAGCAGGCTCATTGAACACCTGAAGCTATAGGTTGTCAAGAATGACGTTTGCGTGCCGGTTCGCGCGCGCGCTCTACCATTTATGTATGAGCAGCGCGGCCGTGCTGACAGCGCCGCTGCTCACGCTCGCGCTGGTCTCCTGCGGCGGCGGTCCAGAGAGCGGGACGAGCGGCCCGGGGCGTTCCGCCCGCGCCGTCCCTTACACGCTGTCGTCCCCTGAAACAGCCCCAGCGGCTTTAGGCGAGACGCACGCCGCCCCCGCCCCGCCCGACGGTTTCGCCGCCATCACCGCCATCACGAAGCTGAGTGGGCCCCTTCGCGCAGCGCTGCACGGCCCGCCGCGGGCGAGCGGCTACCGGAGCGGGCGCTTTCGTTGGCGTATCGTCACCGTTCTGGCAGGAGGGTGAATTCGAGCTTCCTCGCTCCGGCCTGCGCCGCCGGGAAGCCGACGCTGAACCATCCGAGCCTGCCTGAATCTGGACGCAACGCCGCCAGCTTTCTGAAACCTCAGCGCTGCTCAGTGTTACCGTCGTGCAAGCTTTGACGGATTATGCTCGCCCTGGACGGAACGGTGCCGCCCTTGAGAGAGGAGGCAGCGAGGTGGAGACGATTCTGATCGTACTCGTTGGCGTTATTATGGCGATCCTGCTCGTCGGCATCGCGCTATTGTTTTACGACGAGGCAGGAAGGGGGCGTCAGGTCAGGGCGCAGCCGGCAATGGGGCTTGGGCAAACGTTTCCCTCCTGGGCTCCTCGGAGTCCGCCGGAAGCCAAATCGGCGGTCTATAGCCCGGCCAGCCTGACGGTCAAACCGCTGCCCAGCGTCGAAGCGGCGCGGTTCTCGGGCGACTGGCGAAGAATACGCGATAGGTTCAAGGATGACCCGGGTGCTGCTGTCGCGGACGCCGACCGGCTGGCGAAGGACCTTATGGAGGCACGGGGCTACCTCGAACGAGAGCCTCCTAGTGTTTCCAGGGGAGATTCTGTCCTAATCGAAAGCTACCGTCGTGCGCATCGCATCGCTCAAGCAAATGACGGCGGCCAAGCGGGGGCGGCTGAGCTAAGGCAGGCGATCGTGTACTACCGTTCGTTGTTTGAAGAGCTACTCGAGACCGAGGAAGCGGTCCTGATGCGCTCTTAGAGCCAGCGTGTCGCCGGCCCCTTGTAGTCGACACTGGTGGAGACGGAGGGGTGTCTCCATCTCTCCACTAGCATACGCTTAGCGGCGCGGTATGGGGCCTTCCTAGTAAACGGTAGCTGACACGACTTACCGGAGAGCAAGACGCGGTTCACGCGCTGGCGGCGTTGCGCCGTCCGCGCTTAGAATGGGCGCGACTCCACGCTGAGGAGGCAACGCTCTGGCGATCACCGTCCAGGAACGCTTTCTTGTCGCGGCCCCGGTCCAGGCCGTCTGGGATTATGTGCTCGACCCTAGCCGGGGGCTTCGCGATCGGTCTGGAGACACTGAAACTCGAGGCTTGGCTTTGTGAGAACCTTGAATAGAGCGATCCTTATTCAAGGTTGTATAATATCCTTGAATAAACTATGGCTGAATTCATCCTTAAGAGATGGCATAGCGAAGGCGTCCCGGGCCTCTCGAGGCGCGATCGCCGCTCCTGCGAATACAAGGCCTACTTGCCTGACCTACTCACCGGCCGACCAATTCTTTTGGATGGTGAGGTTGCGGCCGACGTGACGGAGGCGGAAGCGGCTATCTCGCGACTCGATCTCGAAAGCGCAGCTCTAGCCGATACGGAAGTACTCGCGCGGCTGCTCTTGAGAGCCGAGTCCGTTGCATCATCGAGAATTGAGGGCCTCGAAATCGGCGGCCGTCGACTCCTCAGGGCGGAAATGGCGCGCGAACTGGGGGAGGATCCGGGGGACGTTACGGCACGCGAAGTTCTGGGCAACGTCGATGCCATGGTTTGGGCCATAAATTCGATGCCAGCTAAGGGATCTATTACGGTTGACGCGCTCCTTGAAGTCCACCGGTGCCTGCTACTTGGGACTCGGCTAGAGAATCACGGTGGTCGCATTCGCACTGAGCAGAACTGGATAGGAGGCAGCAGTTATAACCCCTGCTCCGCGGCCTTTGTTCCGCCTCCGCCCGAGAACGTCAAAAGTTTGCTTGAGGATCTTTGCTCGTTCTCTAACGATGATTCACTGCCTGCCATGGTCCAGGCTGCTCTGGCGCATGCTCAGTTTGAGACGATTCACCCCTTCGCCGACGGCAATGGGCGAACTGGAAGGGTCCTTATCCACCTCGTCCTCCGCCGGCGCGGGCTCGCTCAACGAGTTCTGCCGCCGCTTTCCCTAATCCTTGCCACCTGGTCTCAGGACTATATTAACGCTCTAATGGCCACACGTTATGAGGGACCGCCAGAGGCGAACCGAGCGCACGAAGGTCTGAACCGCTGGATCGGTCTGTTCGCTGCCGCATGCAAGAGGGCCGTTGAAGATGCTTACGATTTCGAAGGTCATTTGCGCGAGCTACAGAAGGAGTGGAGGAGCCGGTTGGGTGTGGTTCGCGCAAAGTCTGCCGCGGATCTCCTCCTCAGGGCCTTGCTAGGTGCGCCTATCGTCACGGTCAACACCGCGGCGGGCTTGATAAATCGCAGCTTCCAGGCAACCAATGAGGCCACACTGCGCCTCGCTGAGGCGGGGATTCTATCGCAGGTGAACGTCGGTCGCAGGAACCGCGCTTTTGAAGCGCGGGAGGTAACTCAAGCGTTCACCCGGCTTGAGCGTCAACTCGCCAGTCCAGAAGGAGATACACGTGTCTCGGCGCCCTCACGAAGAGTTCCCCAAAGAGGGCGGTGCACCGTGAGGCATTTCCGCTCAGACTTGCACTGAAGCGGTCGATCGCCTGATGGACAAGCGTGGCCGGGGCGTTGTCGCCCAGTTCAGCGAGATCATCGGCGAGCTGTCGCAGCTCTGTGAAGGTGTCCATCGTGGGCGGCGGACCTCCGGCGACAGTCTACGATAAAAGGGAAAGTCAGGAGCTACAGTCCTGGAGGAGGCCCGTGTCGCGCCGCTCACCGTACGGGATGCAGACCCCTAGATGTTTTCGTTTCCGCCGCGCCGCCAGATCAGTTGTTTGCCGCGCCAATTCGAGCAAACTGTCCCTCATGCCTTTACGGTACTCGCGCCTTTCCTTTCCGCGCCGCACCTCAAAAACAGTCGGGGCATTAAGTGCGAAGTGATCCGAATCGTGATGGTAGGAGCGTAGCGCTCGCAACTCGGAGATCATCTGGTGAGTGCGAGTAGCGCGCTACCAGACGGGCTGCGATGATTAAGCTTGTTCAACGTCCGCAAAGCACGCGACGAAATGACGCCAGGGAGGTCGTACGAAAATGCCATTGAAAATACGTCTACATCAACTCAAGTCCGAGATGACGAAGCTGGCGTCTGGCGCCGTCCTTGAGATCGAGGCCGGCAGCGAGAAGGCGGTTCGCAGCGTCAAGACCCTCGTGACTAGAGCAAGCAACGAACTCGGCAACCGCTGGCGCCACTGGCACGTTGGCACCAAGGTCTTCGCCAAGCCGGGGGCGGAACGGAAGCGTCCAGGCAGGTCGAAGTCAAAGAGCTAACTGACCTCGACGTACCGCTGAGCTTCAAATAACAGAAGCGCCTCCGGTCGCTGGCGGCCGCTGATGCGGGTGGCGAATGTTGACCGCGCCGCCACCTGGCGAGCTCGATCTTAAGCGCAGCCCTTCCCGAAGTAGTTTAAGAATCTTTTGCGATACCGCTGCTAGCGCGGTGTCCGTATCGGGGTCGCTGTTGGCATAGCCGTACGGATCGGTGCCGGAACAATTCGCATTCAAGTGCGCGGAATTCTAGTGTTCGATTAAGAGTTGATTCTCTCAGCGATTCGTGTGGCGACTGGGCTAGTCAGCGGCCGCGCAAAGCCTCGGCAAAGCGCCGTTCTAACGCTCCTACCAACCCGGCAGTTAAACTCCCGGGCTCTATGAGATCTCTCACTACGACACGGATAGGCGCCGACGGGAATTCCAGCGGATCGCGCAGATCGTGCATTGGTACGGTAAAGCTACTCTGCTGCGCCGCGGGCATCCGGCCGACCAACCTCCGCCTGACACCTTTGAGCCTGCACTGCAACCACCCTTAGCGAATCGAACTCCTCGAATCGATGGTATGAATGATCCCTGCCGTAAGGCGCAGAAAAGCGGCGACGGTACGCTCGACTTGCCCTGAATCAATCACGTAGTGCGCTGCAAGGTCCACCTGCGAACGATGGTCATTTCTGAGGCCAACGCCACAGACAAGCCTTCCATCGTCATGTAATTCAACGTACAAGAAGCGGTCTCGACCGTCGTCACCTTGCTGCATTTCGACTGATTGCTCTTTAGCGAACGTCTCGACTGATGGGCGGAACCCCAGGAGTTCCTTCGCCGGCATGAGCGCCCGCCCCAAGACTGAGTCGATTTCATTAAGACCTGCTAGGGAAGTCTCGCCTCCGTCTGGCACCCACGCCACCGTGAGAACCACTTCTTCATATCTCGGATCCACGGACTTCAGTAGATCATCGAGAGCCTGTTGTGGGGGTGGTTGTGTCCGCCTCGACCCCATCCGGTTCATATCCGAAAGCGATTCGTCCCTACAGATGGCACGATTTTGGGGGATTGCGGGATACACTTGAGCGTGTACCTCACCGTTCGCGTTTCATTGTTTTCCCTTGCCCACCTGACACCAAGCCTCCATATCGGCCGGATGTAAAATGAGTGCCGCCATGGAGCCGCGCATCCAGTACGCGAAGACTAGCGATGGAGTAAACATCGCCTACTGGACCCTCGGTGGCGGCACACCGTTTGTGTTGATGCCTTCCTCCATGCTCACTACATCCCTCACGCATTGGGCCACCGAACGAGGCCGTCGGTGGTTCATGCGACTGGCTGAGAATCGAATGCTCATCCGCTACGACAACCGTGGCTGCGGACACTCCAGCGGCGATCTCGTTGACTACTCGCTCGGCACAAGGTTGCGCGACCTGGAGGCCGTCATAGAGCGGCTGAACCACGATAAGTTCGTCCTCTTCGGCTACTGGCTGTCCGGGCTGGAAGCTATCCATTATGCAGCAGAGCACCCAGAGAGGGTGTCTCGTCTGATTCTCTGGTGTACGTCGGCGCTCGGAACGGACTTCTTCAGGGGAGAAGACGTGGACCGAGCCCTATCGGAGGTTGCCGCCAAAGACCCGCGGCTCTATGCGGAGATGATGTCCCAGTCCGCCTGGGGATGGTCCGGAAGTGAAGAAGCACGTGTCACAGCCGCAGACATTCTGGGAAGGGTCAGCGCCAAAACCTTTGAAGCGATCACGAAGGCAACGCTGCGGGCCGACCTCAGAGACCGTCTCGCGCAAGTGCGCGCTCCCACCCTGGTGCTCCACCGGCGGGACCGCGGGTTACCGCCACAGGACGCTGCGCGAACTCTGGCCGCCAGCATCCCTGACGCTCGGTTAATGATGCTCGAAGGCGACTCCGTGGGCCCTTATGCCGGCGACGTCGAATCGGTCCACGCCGCCATCGACGAGTTTCTCGGCGACGCTCAGGCGGCCTCGACGCCCAAAGTGGAAAGATCGAGCGCCGAAGGGCGTGCCCGTTCCGAGCCAACCGCAGTGTCCGGTACCGCCGTCATCCTCTTCGCCGACATCGCCGACTCCACCGGGCTGACCGAGCGCCTCGGCGACGCCGCCTTCCGCGCGAAGGCGCGCGAGCTGGACGGCGCCCTACGCACCGTCATCCGGGATCACGCAGGCACCCCCATCGAAGGCAAGCTCCTCGGCGATGGTGTCCTGGCGATATTTACGAGCGCCCGCCAAGCGATCGAGGCCGGGCTGGCATGCGGCGAGGCGGGCAGGCACGCAGGACTGCCCCTACATCTGGGACTGCACGCGGGGGATGTGATACGCGAGGACAACAATGTCTATGGGGGCGCCGTCAACATCGCCTCGCGTATTAGCGGCCTGTCTGCTCCGGGCGAGGCTCTGGTGTCGGACATCGTGCGCGGCCTGGCGCGAACTTCGGCGGGCGTGCGGTTCGAGGACCGCGGGGAGCAAGCGCTGAAGGGCGTGGGCGATCCGGTGCGCGTGTGGGCGGTGCGGGAGGCGGAGTGATGGAGCCGCGCATCC
>VBJT01000261.1 GCA_005880075.1 Chloroflexota bacterium | reverse complement strand
TTTGGCTGTCAACCGACGACTTATTTGCAACTCCGTACCTCTTATCCCTAAACTTCCGCAGTCGTCGTGACAGCTTGGGCAGGCGCCCTCGGCGAACACGAGAATTTTCTGATTACGTGGCGCCCTCGAGGGCCGCCTGCGTGTATGGCACGATCGTTGCTCGCATGTCGACACGCGAGTCGAGGTGCGCGCCGAGACCGCTTAGCAGACCGACGACGCGGCCAATCAGCAGGAATTCGCGTGGTATGTCCGTGATCGGGTTCGAGCGGATCGCCTTCGACATGCGCTGATTGGCCTCGGCGACGATATCCGGGTCGGCGTAGGCGCGGCCCTCCTTTCCGTACTCCGTGAAGCTCCGCCCAAGTTCGAGGTAGACTGCCGTGTCCATTGGCTTGCGGACCTTTA
>VBJT01000260.1 GCA_005880075.1 Chloroflexota bacterium | reverse complement strand
TCCCGGGTGTGGGTCGGCGTGGAACATCCCGTGCAGATAGAGCTGCTCGCAGTAGGCATCGATGACGAGCTGCGCGACGGCCTGCGGGTCGGTCCCTTGCTGCCGCAGCCCCTCGAGGTCGGTGATCTTCACGCCCTCGAGGTACTCCATCACCAGCACCCGCCGTGTGCTGTACTCCCAGACGATGCGCGGGACGATCACGTCGCCCCGCTCCACCGGCGCCCAGCCGCGGCCGCCGCCGTCCTCGCCGAGCTGCGCCGGCCGGCTTCTGGCTCGCGCGTCGAAGTTGCGGGCGATGATCTCGGCGTTGTGGCCCTCGTTGATGAAGTCCAGCTCCAGCGGCACGTTCAGCGAGATCTCCTCGATCAGCGGGCTGAAGTCGAGGTTGCGCTCGAACCTGGCGAGGATGCGGAGGAGGAAGCGGATGTTGCGCAGGTCGTTCTCGACGATGCTCTCGATGCCCGGGTACTGCACCTTGACCGCCACCTCGCGGCCGTCGTGGAGGCGGGCGCGGTGTACCTGCGCGAGCGAGGCGGCCGCGATCGGCTCCTCGTCGAACTCCGCGAAGACCTCGGCGAGAGGGCGGCCTTCCATGAAGGGCTGCCGCTCGATGCGGCGCTTGATGACGGCGAACGGCCTCGGCGGCACGCGGTCCTGGAGGCGCGAGAGCACCGCGATGTACTCGTCGGGGATGAGGTCCGGGCGCGAGCCGACGATCTGGCCGAACTTGATGAGGAGGCCCTGCCGCCGGATGGCCAGGTCGTACAGCCGCCGCGCCGAGTCCGTATGGTGGCGGGAGCGCCGCTCGTCCGCCTCCTTCAGGCCAAGGCGCTTCTCGGCGAGGGTGATCGCCTTGTAGCCGAGGTAGACGCGGGCAGCCAGCGTGGAGGTGGCGAAGAAGCGGGCGGCGCGGTCGCTCAGGCGCATGGCTGTACCAGTATGTGAGGAGCCAGGAGCCAGGAGCAAGGCGGGCCGGAAGGTCAGAGGTCGGAGGTCAGAGGCCGGGATGGTCAATCAACGGAAAATGGGTGGTCAATCAATGCGATTTCGTGTGTGGGGATGGATTGTATTTTGGCGTTTTACGTGAAGACAGATTGATACTACCCCGGAAAATTTGTTTCTGGCGAATGCCGCGTTTGAAATCCGTGATTTTGCCTGATTGAGTCCGAGACAAGAACGTGGAGAGGTCATTTCAATCGAACTGCGGCCCCGGGCTGGCATTCGCTGATTCCTTCGCTGATGAGCGCTATGGTTAAAGGGTAGCGGAGGCGGGGGACAAGTCGAAGGGGGCGATGGCACTGGGGACTTGATCGAGGTAGGAGGCACCGGGTACGAAGTACGACCCGGGCCGCATGTCATCCTGAGCCAGCCGAGCGCGGAACACCGCTGGTCCCGTGATGACGTCGCTTCGCGGTGGCAGCGCCACGTACCAAGAGCGAAGGATCTCGGCGGGCCTGAACCGGTGTTGCATGCGAACCGCCGAGATTCTTCGCGGCTGGGAGCGAGAGGTCCGTCGAATGCGAGCCGCATCGCACGGCCGATGCCATCGGGGTAAGGCGGGCTCAGAATGACATGTGGAGGTCCGAGGACGCTCCGCTACACTCGGACGCCGTCGTCCGCTCGTCCTACGAGAGCCTCAGGACGAGCGGGAAGGGACCGATATGGCACGACAGGCGAGGGCGAGGCACCGAAGACGGTACCGGTCCGTCGCCCGTTCGATGGATCAGCGTGGGGAACCGCCCATCGGCCATCACGGGTGCCTCGCCCCGACGAAATTTCGGCTTGGGCCTCCACGTCGAATTAACGTAAGCGTCGGTTTTCCGTTCGGGCGGACATAGCTGGTCAATTCAAGTATTTGAATTCTTACAATAAACCTCTTGACACAAGCGTTAAACGGCGCATGATTGATATTTGGAATGTATCCTATCGATATTACT
>VBJT01000259.1:1474-3950 GCA_005880075.1 Chloroflexota bacterium | reverse complement strand
GGTACAGCATGGTCGCCCTCCGATGTCATGCCTAAATTCCACAGCAATCGTCGCGGTCGGCCCTCAGCGAGTCAACGGGCTGGATGCATGAAAAGTGAATGAATGTCGGTCTAGGCCAGCGTTGCGACGCAGGAGCCGAAGTAGCGGGCCACATCATCGGTCGCTTGTGCGTCAGAGTCTCATGTCGGTATCGGCGTTCCCATACACGCCTCAACGGCACTGCACGTGTTGTTGCCGATAGCTTCGGTGTTCCAGGCGCAGGCCGACTCGGCGTTGCAGGATTCATTGCTCATCGCTCCCCCCTCTCCCTGGGCGAGGTTCCCCTCTGCCGATCGCGCACGGGTCGGTGGGGGTCGGGCGGCCCCGACCGGCCCCTTCCTGGAGCGCCCTTCGGTCTCGAAGCCGACACGCCTAGCGCCTATCGGAAACCACATAATAATGCTGGCTGTTAAAGGCGATGCAGTGCGCATCGTTACGATTGTTAGGCTCTTTGAACTAGAGGCGCTCTGAAACACGTCGAGAAATCAAACAGAGATGCTCTGACAGGGCCGCGTCACCGGCTCCGGTTGACCATTGCCCGCTCACCACCAGCCCCAAGCTTCTTCTCTGTATCAGAGCAGAGCACCACCAGTCGGCAGATTGGTTCTGCGAGCCTGGTGACGAGCCCGGTCGGCGGTCGCACGGCTGGGCCGCTGGCGGACAGGATGGGGGACAGAGGCCGCCACGGGGCGGCTCACAGTGACCTCAGAAAGGAGGACATATGACGGTCGAAAGCATCTTCCAGCAGGGCGCCATTGGCCATGGCCGAGACATCATCACCCACGAGCCCTCAGACGGTCAGTATGTGGTCGCCTGGTACAGGGACAGCCAGCCGCTAGTCGGGGAGCCGGTCGCAACCATCCGCTATAGGGGCCAGCCTTCACTGGTCCGGCAGATGACTCAGATTCATGCCAGCGTCAGGGCCAGCATCCGGCAGCGGGAGAACCTGAAGCAGCAACTGCGAGAGGCGGCCGCAGCCAGTGGGGGCGGAGCCGGCGTCAGGCTGGAGAGCTTCCGCCAGTGGGTCAAAGACCATCTGCTGTCAGTGACGCAGGTAGTGTTTCTCAAGGGCGGTGCTGTGGTGGTGGACTACATCGCCCGATACCCAAAAGCCCCGTTTCCTTTTCCGTCCACGGGCCGGCGAATGCCTAAGCTGCACGAGATCCCCGTTCAGATTACGGCGTGATACCGCCGCCTGCTTCCGGGCTGATGTTACCGCGAAGACAGTGTCGGGCGTATTGCAGCGAACAAGAGCAGCAGGCCGGCCGGGAAAACGATGGGCAGGTAGACCCACCCGTCACCAGCAAGGGACGCGAACTCGGCACCGATGACCCAACCAGTAATGCCGATGCCCGCTAGTAACACAAATCTGAGCGAGGCGGGTGATAATACTACCGAAAAAACGATGGCCACTGCGTACAACAGTGGAAGGGTCAGCAGTCCGGCATTAATCCATTCATCATTGTCGGACTCGCCTCCACGAAACAGCGGCCAGCCACCGATCAACAAGAACGACCAACTGAATCCCCAAAGACCACCAAGCAAGCCTGCGAGGGACATCTCTCGTCCTAAACGATACAGCTTTCGGCGGTCCGAAGTTCCGGCCGGAGCTCGTCACTGCTGAGCCGATCAGGCTGTAGCCGTGGGCGGTCCCGAACTCCTTCTACCCGATAGCCCCACGCAGCAAACAACAGCGGGCTGCAGATTCTCCGGCATTATTCGTGATGCAGTATGTGCCAATGCTCCTCTCCTTTATGCTGATATCGTCCGTTGCCTGCTTTGCGGGGCTAGGCCGACGGCAAGGCCGGCTTAAGTTCCGTCGATGCTGGGACGGCGTCGGCCCAACCTTGGGCGAGGCCGCCTGGCCACGCTGGAGTTTGATGGAGGCCCGCCAATGAAGGCGATTGCGCTTGTCCCGGGTACAACCAAGCTGCGCCTCGTTGAGCGTCCGGAGCCGAGAATCGAACAGCCGGACCAGGTCAAGTTGCGTGTGATCATGGTAGGTATCTGTGGCACCGACCGCGAGGAAGCCTCCGGCGGCAGGGCAATCGCTCCGCCCGGGCAAACTGACCTCGTCATAGGCCACGAGATGCTTGGACGCGTAGTCGCTGCCGGGCCGAGCGTCACGGCCGTCCAGCCCGGTGACCTCGCCGTCCTCAGCGTTCGCCGCCCGTGCGGCCAATGCCACGAGTGCGCAATCGGCTTCAGCGACATGTGCTCCAGCGGCGAGTATGTCGATCGCGGCATTAGAAAGCAGGACGGCTATCAGACGGAATTAGTGGTGGATAGCGAGCGCTACGTCGTCAAGATTCCCCCAGAAGTGGGCTCCACCGGGGTGCTCGCCGAACCGATGTCGATCTCACAGAAGGCGATCACCGAGGTGGCGGCCCTTCAGACAATCCGATTGCCTGATGCCGGCCAGCCGGAAGCGTGGCTC
>VBJT01000259.1:0-1462 GCA_005880075.1 Chloroflexota bacterium | reverse complement strand
GGACTTGGGCCCATTGGACTGCTCGCGGCGTTTGCGCTGCGGCTCCGCGGCGCTGCAGTTCTGGGGACAGACGTCGTTGACACGGACAATGCGCGGGTCCGTATTTTGGAAAGAATCGGCGGTCGCTACGTGGATGGCCGGAAGTCGGCTCCCCAGGAAATCAGCGAGCATTTCGGTCGGATTGATCTGGTCTTCGAGGCTACGGGTGTTGCGCATGTCGAGTTCGACCTGTTGGAAGCTCTCGCTCGGAACGGAGCGTACGTCCTCACGGGCATCCCGGGGGGCGATAGGCCGATGGAGATCGATGGCGCACTCCTTGTGCGACGACTAGTGCTTGGTAATCAGCTGATGGTCGGTAGCGTAAACAGCACTCTGGCTGCTTTCCAAGCCGGTGTGCAGGACCTCAGACGCGCAAAGGAAACCTGGGGTGACGCACTTGACGAGATGATCACCAATCGGTTGCCGTATACCGAGTTCAAGAAGGCTCTTACTCGACGCGGCGGCGACGAGATCAAGACCGTACTCACTTGGACAGAGCTACTCTGATAGGCCTCGGACTTACGCTAGATTCAGAGAAATGGAGCCTGATGAAGCGCGGGACGCAGGCGGAGCTGCGAGTGCCGTTGGGCGCTTCCACGACAACGAAAGGCTCGGCCAGGATGATCGTCGGGACAGCGGCGCCGGCCGGGATCACCGGTATGCGCAGCTCTCTGTGATCAAGACGGTGACAGCAACGCTTCCCTCTGAGATCGGGGAAGAGGCCTAACCCGAAAGCCCCGTTTCCTTTTCGGTCTGCGGCCTACTCAGGGCGTAAGCGGCAAATCAGCGTCGTTAGATTACTCGAGTTAGGCGCAACAAGTGCGGCCTATCGAACGATTTCGACTAGCCCCAACTCGTCATACACGCGGAGGGTATAGGTCGCTTCTGCGAATTGGCAGACGACAATCCAAGCGCGGTCCCCGGTATTAAAGTCGCGCCCATCGCAGTTGAGTTTCTGCAGTGACTTGATGACCTCGTCGGTCGCGCCGGTGATTCTAGCGCGGTCGATAATCCACCCTTTTGCCTTTGCGGCGGCCTCACTTGAAGTGAGGCTCGGGTCGTAGTGAGTGGGCCCGGGCGTGGTCGTAGCCGTCGCGGCCTGCGGCTGATCGTCAAAGGCACCGGAAACCAGGAAGACGGCGAGCGCACCAATGGCGGCAACCGCAAGTATGGTCACCGCGACCGAGTAGATGATGGGCCCCTTCATTTTTACGCGGCCGAAAGAATCTCGCCTGTAAACCGTCGGTTCCCCTTCGGCACTACTGTTACTTATAGTCTGTAGACCAATAGAATTCAAGCTGCGAGCGTTCTCACCGGCTATCAAGTGGCTGATGAGGACGACATTAGACTCCGCTTTGGCCGGCGAGTTCGGCAGCTGCGCCTGGCTCGCAGGCTGTCTCAAGAGGAATTGGCTTTCCGGGCC
>VBJT01000258.1 GCA_005880075.1 Chloroflexota bacterium | reverse complement strand
CCGCAGCAGCCTCAAGCGAGCCCCTAAGCGGCGGGTCTAGACGGAGGAAAATAAATGCTCGCTCTTATACTTCTGGCGCTACTCCTAATCCTCCTGTTCGGGGGACTTGGGGTCGCGGTATCACCACTGTTCTTCATACTACTACTAGTGGTGCTGATCTTGGCGCTATCCAGCGGGTTCTACGGACGGGGGCGCTACTGGTAGAGACACGAAGCGCAATAAGAGAGGCCGGGCCCAAGGGTCCGGCCTCTTGCTGTAGGGTAATAACCGGGACAAGGGAGGACCAGTGGAGGCCTGAAAGGCCCTCCGCTACACTCAGGGGTCCGGTTTGACCGGGGATGGAGGGTGGGCGAAGCGCACTTCTCTGCGGGAATAATTGGACAAGCGCGACAAACGGAGATCGGCGGCGGATGGGAGTGTCAGCCGGGCTGGCCGTATTGCTTCCGTAGCTCTGTCTTGAGGACTTTGCCCAGATAGTTGCGCGGCAGATCATCCACGAATTCGTAGTACTTCGGGGCCTTGTAGCTAGCAAGGTGGTGTTTTACGAACGAAGTCAAGTCCGCGGGCGAGGGCCTGTCGCCTTTGGGCACCACGATGGCTTTGACTTCTTCGCCCCACTCGACGTCGGGCACGCCGATGACGGCGGCGTCTTCGACCGCTGGGTGCTGCTGGAGGACGCCCTCGATCTCGCCCGGGGCGATGTTCTCGCCGCCGCGGATGATGAGGTCCTTGGTGCGGCCGGTGATGTAGAGGTAGCCGTCGTCGTCCATCCAGCCGACGTCCCCGGTGTGTAACCAGCCGCCGCGCATTGCCTCGCTCGTTTCCTCGCCGCGGCCGAGGTAGCCGGCCATGATGCGTGCGCCCTGGGCGACGATCTCGCCCTCCTGCCCGGGCGGAAGGGTATCGCCGTCCGGGTCCATGATCATCACGACGACGTCATCCATTGGCCGGCCGACGGAGCGCAGGCGCTGCAACTTGCGCTCTCGCTCCTCGGGTGGGCCTTCGGGTATCTGGTGGTCCTCGGGGCCAAGGAAAGTGAGGGACGAGGTGCTCTCGGTCTGGCCGTAGGCGTTCATCAGCCCGCACTGGAACGCCTGAACCGCACGGGTGACGACCTCGTATTGCATGGGAGCGGCACCGTAAGCGACGAGCTTAAGGGAGTTGAGGTCTGTGTTGGCGAACTTCGGGTGCTCCATGATGCGCTTCAGCATCGTGGGGACAACGAAGCTGTGGGTTACGCGGTGGGTCTGGACGGCGTCGAGCCAGGCGCCGGGATCGAACTGCGGAAGGACCACCATCTTCCTCCCGCCCCAGACGGAGGAGAGCATGGTGGTGGCGCCAGCGACGTGGTAGAAGGGCACCGATACGAGAAGCACGTCGACGTTTTCAGCGCCCGGGTCGGCGGGTTCGACGGTGTTCGTCACATAGACCGACATTCCGAGATAGGTGAGGACGACCCCCTTGGGCAGCGCCGTTGTGCCGCTCGTGTAGATGACGATGGTCGGGTCGTTGTCTTCGACATCAGTGAAGATCTCTTCGGGCTCATGCTTGGCAATCAGGTCGTCCAGGTTCGGTATTCCCTGGGGCCGCGAGTCGATACAGATCGCGTGAGCGACGGTCTCGAGGTCGGGCTTGATCTTGTCCGCCAACTCGAGGTAGCGCTCGCCGACGAAGAGAACCTTCGTCTCGGAGTTGTTGCACATGTAGGCGAGCTCTTCCTGTTTGGCGCGATAGGTCAGGGGCACGAAGACGGCGCCCAGCTTCGCGCCGGCGTAGTAGATCTCGACATACTCCATCGAGTTGAGGGCCATCACCGAGACCTTGTCGCCCTTGGCGACGCCCAGGGCCTGAAGGGCGCTTGCGAGGCGGTTGACCCGTTCCTGCATTTCCGTGAAGGTCCGCGATCGCTGCCCGCAAACCATCGCCGTGCGATCCGGCACGACCGACGAGGCGATCATCAGGAATTCGGCTGTGTTCATGGGTGGCCTCCAGAGAACAAGGAACTAGGAACCTGGAACATGAGATATGCGAACAATAGAACAACCGGGCAGACGATTGCCAGTGGCTGGCTAGCGGTCGACCCAGGCGAAGACCGCGTTGGGCTGGTCTCCGCCGTAAGCGCGTCCTTCCACATCGAGCCCGAACGATTCAAGCACGCGGGCGAGCTCTAGAGGTGGTTCCCCGCGCGAGCGGCTCCCGTAAGAGCCGACAATGAGCCGCGCTCGACGGCGCGGTCCGCCAGGCGGAATACGTAGTCGCGAAGGCTCGATTCGGGCACGCAGTAAGCGAGGGTGAAGACGTAGCGGAAGCGTCGCGGTGGATGCCAGTTGGAGGTCTCGGCGACCCAGAAGTTGTCTCCGAACGCCGGCAACCGCCGCCTCGCCGCAGCGATTAGCCAAGGCCCGATATCTACGCCGAACGGCTCGAACGCGATCCGGCGCTCATGAGCCCAGCGCGCGAGGCATTCGAGAAGATAGCCGCTGGCGCAACCGATGTCTAGAAATGGCCCGTCG
>VBJT01000225.1 GCA_005880075.1 Chloroflexota bacterium | reverse complement strand
CGACACCGGCCTCGCCGATGATCACGGGGTTGTTTTTCGTGCGGCGGTTCAGCACCTGCATCACGCGCTTGATCTCGTCTTCGCGGCCGATCACCGGGTCGAGCTTGCCCTGCCGCGCCGCCTCCGTCAGGTCGATGCTATAGCGTTCGAGCGCGCGGTACTTGGACTCTGCGGTCGGGCTATCGACGCGCGCGCCGCCGCGCACCTCCTGCAACGCCTGGTAGATGCGCTCCTTGTCGATGCCAAACTGCTTCAGGATGCGGGCCGACTCGCCCTCGCGTTCGTCGGCGATGGCGATTAGGATGTGCTCGATGCCCACGTACTCGTCCTTCAGCCGCTCGGCTTCGGCGTTTGCTGCCTCGAGCATGCGCACGATGCGCGGCGTCGTGTAGATCTGCACGACGTCGTACTGTAGTTTTGGGGTCTTCGAGAGCGCCGTCGCGACGGCATTCCGTAGCGCCGAGCGGTCAATGCCGAGCTTCTCGAGCAGCGCGGGCATGATCCCGCGCTCGTGTTGCAGCAGCGCGAGGAAGACGTGCTCGACGTCCCACTGCGAATGCCGCTCGGTGCGCACGAGCTGCTGGCTCTCGGCCAGCACTTCCTGCGCGCCTTCTGTGAATCTGTCTTGTCTCATCATTGTTGGTTTACCTCAAACCTGCTTGGCTTACCGCCATTGTTTCTCGAAGTCCACTCTTGCGGAGAGGGACCTTGGAACATTGAAGGCGCTGCAGCCTATGCCTGGCGCGCCTCTCCATGTTCCCAGTTCTCAGTTGCTTGCTCCTTGTTGTGCACCACCGGCAGCACGCGGTCCCGGTACGACTGTAGCTCCGCCCGCAGGCGCTCCATCTCCTCCTCCATCCTGCGGACGCGCTCGTTCATGTGGATGATAACCTCGACCCCGGCGAGGTTCACGCCGAGATCCTGGATCAGCCGCTGGATGTGGCGGAGGCGCTGGACGTCGGACTGCGAGTAGAGCCGCTGCCGCCCGTGCGAACGGCTCGGCTCGATGAGCCCGATCCGCTCGTAGTGACGGAGGCTTTGGGCGTGCAGGCCGACCAGCCGCGCCGCTACGCTGATCACGTAGCAGGGCTCCTGGTCTTGTTTCCGGAAATCCTCTTGCATCTCTATATCACCATCTAATTCGGCTTCGCGACACAGGCACTGCCAAGGCGGCTTTCGACCCTTCCAATTGGCTTGCCCTGTGCTGTCCACCCGCCCGCCCGGGGTGTTTTTTCGATGGGGCTGCGCCCCTCAGCGCTCCCCCCACTTGCCAAAGCGTTTGGCGCCGTCGCGGCTGAAGTTCGCATCAAAGCACCACCTTGGCGCGACCGAGGCGCGAGCCGCGCAGGAACGTCACATCAATCCCCTCGGCCGATGCGTTTGTCAGCCGCTCGCTGATGTCTGTCGCGGCGCCAACTGTCGTGCCGTCGATCGAGACGATGATGTCCTGCACGCGCAGGCTGGCGCGCGCCGCCGGCGAGCCCGGGACGACCTCCAGCAGCAGGACGCCGCTCGCTTGCGAAAGCTTGTGCTCCCTCGCGATGCGTTCGTCGAGCAGGTAGGTCATCCCGCTCACGCCGAGCCGGTGCCCGTCGTGCGATCTCGCCTCGCGGAAGCGGGCGAGGGCGCCGAGGACGGTGCTCACCGGTACCGCGAAGCCGAGGCCGCGCGCCCAGGGCATGATCGCCGTTGCGATGCCGACGACGCGTCCCTGGGCGTCGACCAGGGGTCCGCCCGAGTTCCCCGGATTGATCGGTACATCGGTTTGGATTAGATCGGTCAGCTCAACGCCGGG
Source organism: Chloroflexota bacterium (assembly GCA_005880075.1). Classification (GTDB taxonomy): domain Bacteria; phylum Chloroflexota; class Dehalococcoidia; order SM23-28-2; family RBG-16-64-32; genus CF-163. The sequence continues at coordinate 2,174 of VBJT01000225.1, read as the reverse complement.
CGAGACGGGGAGCCGTCTCCCCAGAGCGCTTACGACGCCGGCGGTGACCGTCCAGTTAAGGCGCTGTTCAGCTCCGCCACCGGCAGCGTGTGACCGGCGTCCGGAACCCGCAGGACAGCTAGGTCCACTCGTGGGTCCGCGCCTTCGACTGCTGCCGGCAGTGTCCGTCCGTCCGGCAGTATCACCTTTAGGGAGCGGCCACCGCGCGCGACGTGCTCGTTCGTAAGGACGCGCCCGGCGGAGTCGAAGATGACGCCGGAACCTTGCCCGCTGGGCTGCTCTTGGTCGCCGCGTGAGTCCGGCCCGCCGGGTCGCTGTCGCCCACGCCCTTGCGGGCGCGCGGTTCCGGCAGTCTCGACGCGGACCACCGCGGGCCCGACGCGCTCGGCCGCGCTCGAGACCGCAAGCGAGTAAGCGTCCATCGCTTCCGTGCCCGCTGGCTCCTGCCTCCTTGCTCCTTGTTCCTGCTGTGTCATGCCACTTTTTCTTTCGTCTTCTTTCGCTCCGCGCGCAGCTTCTCGAACAGCTCTCGCTCCTCGTCCGACAACTCTTCCGGCAGGACCACCCGCACCTTCGCGAGGAGGTCGCCGTTAGCCTTATCCTTGCCTTTGCTGTCAAGCTTCGGCATGCCGAGGCCTCCCAGCCGTATGCTGCGGCCATTCTGCGTGATCGGCGCGATCTTGATGGCGATCCGCTTGCCGTTTAGCGTCTCGACCTGCACCTCGCCGCCCAGGACTGCGTCGTCCAGCGGGACGGGGACCTCTGTCACGAGGTCGTCGCCTTTGCGCTCGAAGCGCGGGTGCGGTCGGACGCGGACTACGACGTAGAGGTCCCCGCGCGGGCCGCCCATGCCGGCGCTGCCTTCGTGGGCGAGGCGGACTCTCGTGCCGTCACGGGCGCCCGCCGGTATCTTTACTTCGAGCCGCCTCGGGCGGACTACGACGCCGCGGCCCTCGCAGGCGTGGCAGACGGCGCCGGCGATCTCTCCGCTCCCCCCGCAGGTCGGGCAGATTTCCTCGCTCTGGAGGTGGAGCGTCCGCGTCGTCCCGGCATACGCTTCTTTGAGCGAAATCTCGGTCGCGTATTCGATGTTCTGGCCGCGCGTTGGCCCGCGCGAGCGCCGGCCACGGCCGCCGAAGAGGTCAAACCAGTTCTCGTAGCCCTGGCCGGCAGAGGCTCCACCGCGGCTGAACAGGTCGTTGATATCGAATTGGTAGTTCTGCCAGTTGCCACCGCCGCGGCTGCCCGCCTCGGCCTGCGCTTTTTCGAACGCCTCTGCCATCTCCCAGCGGTCTCCGTAGCGGTCGTATTTCTTGCGCTTCTCGGCGTCGCTCAACACCTCATAGGCGCTGTTAATCTCCTTGAAGCGCTCCTCAGCGCCCTTGTCGCCGGGATTTACGTCGGGGTGGTGTTTGCGCGCGAGCTTGCGGTAGGCCTGCTTGATCTCTTTCTGGGAGGCGCCGCGCTTAAGCCCAAGCACGTCGTAATAGTCTCTTGCCATCCGTACCTCGTAACCGAATTGTACTTTGCTACATATGAAACGTCAAATATCACCTATATTAAACTTGATAGAGCCACTATCATTGCTCTTGACAAGAGTGTAGTGGGCTACGTAAAATAGGGACAACGACAAGAGTCAAAAAGGAGGTCATACCATGAGGACTCTAGTTCGATTGGACCCGTTCTCGGAGTTCCGCGGTCTACGCCGCGCGATGGACCGTGGTCTGTTCCAATTTTCGGGGCCGACCATCTGGCGCGACGGAGAGGCAACTCTCACGTTCCCGGTCGATTTGTCCGAGACGGACGGTCAGGTGGTTGTGAAGGCGGCTCTGCCGGGCATCCAGCCGGAAGACGTCGACATTTCCGTGAACGACGGCGTTCTCACCATCAAGGGTGAGACGAAGTCGGAAGAGAAGAGCGACACTGAGAACTACCACCGGCGTGAGATCCGCTACGGCGTTTTCTCGCGGGCGATCGCGCTTCCGAGCGAGGTAGACGATGCCAAGGCTGAGGCCGAGTTTCAGGACGGTGTCCTGACGGTCACCCTGCCAAAGGCTGAGGAAGTCCGCCCGAAGCAGATCAAAGTAAAGGCCGCCGCCGGCAAGTCCAACGGCAGCAAGTCCAGCTAAGGAGAGCTTCCGCCTGCGTATGCAGCGGTACAGAGGCCGGGCCAT
>VBJT01000227.1 GCA_005880075.1 Chloroflexota bacterium | reverse complement strand
GCCGCCTCCGCCGCCCGAAGGTCGCCCGCAAGCTCGGCATCGCTCACATTGTCTTCCGGCCCAGCGAGCTCTTCGGGGCTCGCGGTCGCCACTTGGAGCGCGATAGGAATGCAGATCGCCGAAAGCGCCAGACCCGTCGCCATCAAAAGATGCGCTGGCCCGGTGACGATATGTTGGAGCGTTAGTTGCCCGATTTCGCCGCGCGCGAACACGCCGTGCTCGAGCAAGTCCCAAGCGACGCCCGTCGCTTGCAGGGCGGGCCCTAGCATTCCGATAAGGAGCGCTCTAAGATGCTTGGACACCTGGGCGACCTCGTAGTTGAAGTAACGATACTATATTCAAGAATCTACCGATTTGCCAATAGCGAGAAGCGGCGTAAAAGTAAGAATTCTGCCGATCGCTGCCTGAGGCGGCTTTAGCTCTCGACGGTCATCGTCAGAACATCACCGGCTTCCGCTCTCTGAAGCGGTAGAGCTGCGCCGGCCGGTGCCGCCCCTCGCTCGCGACACGGCCCGTCGGCTCGACGATGCTCAACGAAAGGATGCGCTTGCGAAAATTCCGCTTGTCGAGAGAGCGGCCGAAGATCGCCTCGTAGGTGCGCTGGAGCTGCGAGAGGCTGAACTCCTCCGGCAGCAGGGAGTAGGCCACGTTCGAGTAGTCAAGTTTCGCGCGCAGGCGCTGAAGAGCGTAGTCGATCACATGCTCGTTGCGGAAGGCCAGCTCCGGCAGGTTGTGCACGGGGAACCAGTCCGGCAGCCACTCACGCCGCCGCGCGAGATGCGTGGCGCTTACGTCTACGAGCGCGAAATAGGCCACCGCCACCGCTCCGCGGTCATCCAGGTCCGAGAATGTATACAGCTGCTCGAGAAAAACATCCGTCAGGCCCGTCTCGTCGTCCAGCTTGCGCACGGCGGCGTCCTGGAACGACTCGCCGGGGTTGAGGAGGCCGCCTGGGAGCGACCACGCGTCCTTGAACGGCTCGGCGCTGCGTCTGATCAGCAGCACCTGGAGGCGTCCGGCCTCCACCGTGAAGATCACTACGAGGACAGCGACTTGCCGTGATGTCATTCTGAGCCCCTCGGTATCAGGATATGCGCTGATTGAGCGCTGACGCTCGCTCACGGTTCTAGCATCGGATCTGCGAGCGAAGAATCTCGGCGGCCCGCATTCTGCACGGTGAAATACCTGTGTTTCCGGTGCGCCATTTGTTTACCCGCTGTGGGTGTCCGATGTCAGTTTCGGCGCTAGGCCGTAACCGCCGCCGCCGCGATCTCGCCCCGAAGCGACCACGCCGTCGCCTTCGTAATCCGCACGTCGGTTAGCTCGCCGATCCTCGGCCGTTTTTCAATTTCCGAGTTCCCATTTCTCATTTCCCCGCGCACGTGCACCAGCTTGTTCCCGCGGTTCCGCCCGCTGAGCATTCCGTCCTTCTCGCCCTCCATCAGCACCTCTTGCACTGTCCCCACCAGCCGAGCGTTGATTTCGCTCCCAACCCGCTCCTGGAGGGCCTCAACGGCGTGCAGGCGGCGCATCTTCTCCTCCTGCGGCACCGTATCCTGCATGTGCCGCCAGGCGATCGTCCCGGGCCGCGGTGAATAGGCTGCTACGTGTACCTTGTCGAAGCGCAGGCGCTCGAGGACATCGAGCGTGCGCTCGAATT
>VBJT01000232.1 GCA_005880075.1 Chloroflexota bacterium | reverse complement strand
TGGAGTTCCCGTCCGGCATTCATCAACGTCGGCGAGTTCGGCAGGAAGTCGAGCCCCGCCATCAGTTCGAGGAAGCGCGTCTCCCAGCGGATGGCCGCATCCGTATCGCTCGGCGAGTATATGCGCTCCGCCTGGGCGATGTTGTGAGCAACACGGGCGAAAAGCTGCTCCGGCGTCTCCAATGGCCGGCCGCCCTCATCCCGCGCCAGATACCGCTGGTCGAGCACCAGGCGTGCGTTCTCGGAGAGCTGCGAGGTCCGGGGGCCGCTTTCCGGCGTTGTCATTGGAATTCAATTGTACCAGCGGCAATTTGTCGATAAAGCGATAAATGTCACTCCTACATATTGACAAAAGGATTAATCGCGTTAATATTTAGGTAGCCAGCCGCAAAGGGGGCGAGAATCATGGCCACCTCGACCAGTATTCGCGAGGCGCCGAACGCCAGCGCTGCGCCCGGGGCTATCGTGAAGGAATTCGCAGTCCGCTTCCGCCAGAAGCGTCCGGACGTAAACCTCTACGTAACAGCCCTCCCTTTGAAGACGCTGCTCGGGCGCTTCCAAGCGGATACTTACCGTGCCGACAATCGGCGGGGCTATCAGCGTGCGGTCACGCCGTCGCGGCTTCGCCAGATATCCTCCTACATGCGCGAAGAGGAGGGCATGCTGCCCACCTCGATCGTTCTGTGCGTTCGCCAGCCACATCGCTTGGACTTCGAGCCGGCCGTTGGATCCAACGGCGGCGGCGAGACCGGTCTCCTGCGCATCGGCGCGGACATTCCGCTATGGATCGTCGACGGCCAGCACCGCCTCTACGGCCTCCAGCGGGCGCTCGATCACGATAAGGCGAAGTGGCTGTCCGACTACCCGCTCCCCGTCGTCATCGTTGAGGGGATCGACGCTTACGAAGAGATGCGCTACTTCCACGTGATCAACACTCGACACAAGGGTGTGCCTACCGATGTCGTTGACCGCCACTTGCTCTCGATGCGCGAGGAGGAAGGCGCCGCGCTCCTGGAGCGTCAGGGCGAACGCGACTACCAGCGAGCACGGGCTACGCTCCTGACCGACGTCCTGAACAGCAGCAGCGAGAGCCCCTGGCGGGACATGGTCCGCATGCCCGGAGAGCCGCTCAAGCCGGAACACATGATGAAGCAGCACAGCATGGTCTCCTCCCTGGAGCCCGTTGTCAACGAGCCGCTCGTGAAGCGACTGAGCGACGAAGAGGCGGGCAAGCTCCTGCTGAATTACTGGAATGCGGCGCGGGACCGCTGGGGAAGCGCGTTCGAAGAGCCGAAGGAATATGTGCTCCAGAAGACGCTCGGCGCCGGCGCGCTCCACCAGATCTTTCCGGATGTGATCGAAGTCTGCCGCGTGGCCGACGATTTCTCGCAGGCAAAGATCTATGACGTGCTTTCGGACGTCGGACGCAGCGCCGGTTTCTGGCACACAACTCGCGGCCATTTCATGGTGCGCCACAACGGCGCTCGCTATGTGCGTGCGCTGGCCCAATACCTGCGAGAGCGGTTGCCGCGGCCCTCACTGCGCAGGCTATAGTCGCCAGCGGAAGTTGATCGAAGGAGGAAGTGGTGATTAGATACGTTTCGAACCTTGAGACCCGCAAATCGCCAGCCGGCGGGCGGGCTTCGCTCGCGCTGGAGTGCTTGCCCGCAGGCGCTTGCTACATTTGCGGCCGAATGATGGAGCGCAGCTCCGGCGGGAAGTGGCTGTGCAAGAGCTGCGGTTTCTTGCTTACCTGCTGCGACCCCTAGCGGCAAGCCGCGCTCAGGGCGCTCGTGTTTAAGCGCTGCGGTTTGCTTTCTTCACCACCGGCGCTTCTGACGTTTGCTGCGCGAACCCGCTGAACTGCTTGTAAGCCAGCGTGACCTCGGTCGGCGATAGGTCCGGCGCTCGGCCTTCCATTTCGGCGTTGTCGACGAGGATTGAGGCAAGATCCCGGGCCAGTGACCCGCTCAGGCCGTGGTTGGAGGCAAGATCGATCGCGGTGACGGCCGCCTCAAGGCTCTCTTCCGTGTACCTCAGGCTGCTTTCATCGCAGACCTTGCGCAGAATGCGCCCGAACTGATCCGGGCTCGTGGGCGGGATGTAGGCCTTGTAAGGGATCCGGCGCAAGAACGCGGCGTCCGCGAGGTCGGCAGGGTTGAGGTTTGTCGAGAGCAGGAGGGTGATGTGGAAGGGTACGTCAATGCTTTCGCCCGTTCGAAGGAGCAGGTTGTCACGGCCGCGCTCCATCGCCATGATCCAGCGGTTCAGCAGCTCGGTTGGGCTTACCTTCTGGCGTCCGAAGTCATCGACAACGAGGAAGCCGCCCTGCGCCTTGAGGTGCTTCGGCGCCTGGTAGAAGTGCGTGAGCGGGTCGTAGCCGAGCTCCAGCGATTCGGCCGTCAGCTCGCCGCCGACGATGAGGCCCGGCCGCCTGATCTTCACCCAGCGCCGATCGACGAGATCATCGCGCGCGACCGTTCGCTTGAAACCCTGGCCCACTTCCTCTCGTAGACCGGCCTCGTCGCGTATCT
>VBJT01000231.1 GCA_005880075.1 Chloroflexota bacterium | reverse complement strand
CTAATCGCAAGGCACGCCAAACGAAGCCACGATTGCGATGTAGTAGAATCGGCGGCGATGAGCGCACCTGACCCGCTGCTCGCCGCCGGTAACGCGACCGTCCGTCGGACCCTCGCTGAGATGCGGCAGACCGTGGCCGAGTTCCCGCCGGATGGGCTCAACTGGAAGCCGGCCGGCGAGGATACGAATTCGGTGGCCGCGCTGGCCACACACTCGCTGCACAGCACGCGCTCCTGGCTCTGCACGGCGCTCGGCGAGCCGCTTCCGGACCGCGATCGCGACTCCGAGTTTCGTGTGGCCGCCGATGATCCAGCGGCGCTGCTCGACCTCTTCGACCGGATGTCTTCCGAGTGCACGGCGTTATTTGAACGTGAACGGGCGATGGATTGGGGCGCGATCCGCCGCACGCATACCCGGCCGGACGCCAGCGACGCGATCGAAGTGCCGGCGGCGTGGGCGCTCCTGCACGCAATTGAGCACCTGCGGGAGCACCTCGGGCAGATGCAGCTGACCCGCCAGCTCTGGGACGTGTATCGCAAGTGACTTCCTGGCTCCTGGCTCCTAGCTCCTGGCTCCTTTGATCACCGTTCTCGCGGGAGGAGTGGGCGCCGCGCGTTTTCTGCAGGGGCTGCTCGCCGTTCACCGGCCGTCCGATATCGCTATCATCTCGAACGTGGGCGACGACGCGGAGTTCTTCGGGCTGCACATCTCGCCGGACATCGATATCGTGCTCTATCACCTGGCCGGGCTTTCGGACGAAGAGCAGGGGTTCGGCATCCGCGGCGATACATACAACGTCCTCGAGGCGATCGCACATTACGGCTACGACACCTGGTTCCGCCTCGGCGACCGCGACCTCGCGACCTGCATCACGCGGACTGACCTGCTGCGCCGCGGCCGCTCGCTTTCCGAAGCGACGGCGGAGATCGCGAGCGCACTGCTGGTGCCCGCGCGCATGATTCCCGCCACGGATGATCCGCTGCGGACGAAGATCCGCACGGACGAAGGCGTCCTCGACTTTCAGGACTTCTTCGTGCGACGGCGAACGGAGGGCCACACGCGCGAGGTGATCTTCGACGGCCGTGAGAAGGCCCGCCCGGCGCCCGGCGTGATCGAGGCGATCATGGAGGCGGAGGCCGTTATCCTCACGCCTTCGAACCCGCTCGTCAGCATCGGGCCGATCCTGTCGATCGCCGGCATCCGGGACGCGTTGAGGACAACGCAGGCAAAGGTTTCGGCGGTGAGCCCGATCGTCGGCGGCAAGGCGCTGAAGGGGCCGGCCGACCGCATGTTGCGCGACCAGGGCATCGAGCCGAGCGCCGCGGCGATCGCGAAACTATACGAGGACTTTCTCGACGTTCTCGTGATCGATAACGTCGACGCGGAATTAGAGGCGCAGATAGAATCTGATGCGGGCGAGGCCCGAGGCGGAGGGGTTGAGGTAATCGTCACGGACACGATAATGGAATCGATGGAGAAGAAGGCGGCGCTGGCGCGCACAGTCCTAAAGTCGGTGGCAGCGTGATCTCCGCGCTGGTACCCGCAAAGGCGCTCGACCAGGCGAAGGAGCGGCTGGCCGAACTGCTAACGGAGCACGAGAGACGTTCCCTTTCGCTCGTGATGCTGGCGGATGTCCTGCGAGCGTTAGGCGCGGCGCGCGGTGTGGACCGGGCGTTCGTAGTGAGCCCGGACCAGGACATCCTGCGCGATGCCGAGCGGCTCGGCGCCGACCCGATCGCGCAGCCGGCGTCGCTCTCAGGGATCAACGAGGCGCTGAAGCACGCGCTGCGGGTGATCTCGCTGGAGGAGCCGACCGTGCTGCTTGTACTCCTCGCGGACGTCCCAGCGGTAACCCCCGAAGAGATCGAGTCGATTCTCGCCGCCCTGCCCCACGATCTCGGGGCCGTAATTTGCCCCTCACGCGCCGAAGGGACCAGCGCGCTCGCCATCCGGCCGCCCGATGCGATGGAGTTCCGGTTCGGCGTCGACTCTTACGCGCAGCATCAACGAGAGGCGTCCTCGCGTGGCATGCCAACGGAGACACTGCGGATCGAATCGTTGCTGAACGACGTCGACGAGCCGGAGGACCTGGGCTATCTGATCACGCACGCCGCGGAGACGGCCACGCACCGCCTGCTGGCCGAACTGCGGATCATCGAACGTCTCAAGATCTGAGACAGGATGCGAGTTTACGACGGCCCGGTGTCGGCGGCGATCTCAGCGCGACGTTCGGTGCGGAAGTTTGCACAGCGCCCGCCCCACACCACTCACGGCCCTGGCGGTTCGTCCAGGTAGGCTCGCAGACGCGGGAGAGGCTCGCGGATGCGATGGGCGAAGCGTGGCGGACCGACCTCGAGCGCGAAGGTGAGTCGGTGCACACGATCGACCGCCTGCTGCGCCGCTCGCACGCGCAGTTGGTGGAAGCGCCGGTACTGCTGCTGGCGTGCCTCACGCTTGAGGGGTCGCATCGCTGGCCGGACGAAGGCCGGCGATTCGCCGAGCGCGATATGTTCGTGCAGAGCCTGGGGGCGGCGCTGCAGAACCTGCTTCTCGCGGCCGGTGAGGCCGGGCTGGCGGGCTACTTGAAGGGCGCCCCGCTCTTCTCGGCGGATGCCGTGCGCTCAGCGCTCGATCTACCCGCGGACTGGGAGCCGACGTTCCTCGTGCTGCTCGGCTATCCCGACAAGAGCGCAGAGCTGCCCCCCCGCGCGGCGATTGAGATCGACCGTTTCCTGCTCCAGCGCTGACGTGCCGCACACTTACACCAACGGCGTCGTAACGTTCTACGAAGATGCCGGTGAAGGGCCGGTGGTTGTCCTCATCCATGGTTACGGCGCGGACTTGCGTCTCTGGGACGGCCAAGTCTCGCCTCTAAGGGAGGCGGGATTTCGGGTCATTCGCTACGATGTGCGCGGGCACGGGCGGAGCATGATCGCGCCGGACGGGTACACCTTCGAGAACTACGCCGCCGACCTTCGCGACCTCCTCGACCGCCTGAACGTCGAACGGCCCGCGACGGAGAGCCTGGGAGTCGAGGCGGTGCACGCAATGGGCCTCTCGATGGGAGGCGGGATAGCCCTTCAGTTCGCGCTGGACTATCCGGAGCGCGTGCTCTCGCTCACGCTTGTAGATTCAGCGCTGCCGGGGTTCACTTACAGCGATGAGACGACGACGCACATTCAGAATTTTATGCAGGCGGTGCGCTCAGACGGGGCCCGCCAGGCGATCGACCGGGTCTGGCTCGAGCATCCATTCTTCGATGGAGTACGCCGAGACCCGGAGGGGTTCGCCTCAGTGCGGGACATTCTCCTCGATTTCCAGGCACCGGATATGCGAGATGGCGCACGCCCGGCCGATTACCACCCAGACATCGCCGGCCGCCTCCGCGAAATCAGGGCCCCGACGCTTGTCGTTGTCGGGGAGGACGATATCGAGGACTTCCGCTTGATAGCAGACGTCCTCGCGGAGAACATCGCTGACGCTCGCCTGGAGCTCATCGCGGACTGCTGGCACCTACCGCCGGTCGAGAAGCCGGGGGAGTTCAACGCGATGCTCGTCTCCTTTCTCCGCGGCACCTAGTTCGCAGTTAGGCGGAGGAGGAGATTACCTTCGTTTCCTCCCAAACGAACCCCACCCACTCAGGGCAGGCTCTCGCCACCCTGCCGGCTCCGCCGCAGGCGGGACCCTCGGTTGTCCTCACTCCACGAGCTCGGAAATGACAAGATAGCGGCGCGGCGCGGTGAGGGCAGGCACCCTTCGTTCCTCAGGGCAGGCCCAGGCCCTACCGATTGCCTTTGCCACTCTGTATCATCTGTGTCACTCTGCCGGTCACAAAAGGAGTGCATACATGGACGTCTTCGAGGTGATCAACACGACGCGGGCGATGAGGCGGCTGAAGCCTGATCCGGTGCCCGACGATCTCGTCTGGAAGGTGCTCGATGGGGCTATCCGAGCGCCCAGCGGCGGGAACCGGCAGCCGTGGAACTTCATCGTTGTACGCGACGAGGGGACGAAGAAGAAGATCGCCGAGTGGTACCTGG
>VBJT01000236.1 GCA_005880075.1 Chloroflexota bacterium | reverse complement strand
TTTTTTTGCAACGCCGCTCGCCATTGCACTAACGTCAACCTTGACGCGCACGTTAATGTCCGCGTATCATCGCCTTGGCCGCAAGGCGCCGGGCCCAACCCGCGACGCCCAAGAACTGAACCCTAATCGCTGACAACTACCAACTGCGACCGAAGGGAGTCAACCATGGACTTTCGCTTCACCCCCGAGGAAGAAGCCTTCCGCCGGGAAGTCCACGACTTCATCGACAAGGAATGCCCGAAGGAGCTGCGCGGCGGCGATGTGAGCTTCTTCGAGCAGGCCGGCAACCTCTTCTCCTGGCGCAAGAAGGTCGCCCAAAAGGGATGGGTCGCCCCGGCCTGGCCCAAGGAATACGGCGGCGCCGGCATGTCCATCATGGAGCAGTTCATCTACAGCATGGAGACCGCCCGCATGCGCGCCCCTGCCCCAATCTTCATCGGGGCGCTGGCCGTCGCCGTCATCGGCCCGACGATCATCATCTACGGAACCGAGGAGCAGAAGAAAAAGCACATTCCAAAGATCCTGGCCGGCGAGGAGATGTGGTGCCAGGGCTTCTCGGAGCCCGGCTCGGGCTCCGATCTCGCCTCCCTCCAGACCCGCGCGGTCAAGGACGGCGACGACTACGTGATCAACGGCCAGAAGATCTGGACTACCCTCGCTCACATGTCTCAATACATGCTCCTCCTTGCGCGCACCGACCCCGATGTCCCCAAGCACAAGGGCCTCTCCTACTTCATCGTGCCCATGAACTCGCCCGGCGTCACCGTCCGCCCGCTCATGAACATGGCCGGTACGCACGAGTTCAACGAGGTCTTCTTCGACAACGTCCGCATCGCCGCCCAGAACCTCGTCGGCGAGGAGAACCGCGGTTGGTACCAGGCGGTCACCACGCTCGACATCGAACGCTCGAACATCGGCTCGGCCGTCGGGCAGCAGCAGAACGTCGAGGACCTCATCAAGTTCGCACGCGACAACCAGAGCGACGGTGTCGTCCGCCTTAAGTCCGACCCGGCGCTCAGGACAGAGCTTGCCGAGCGCTATCTGGAAACCGAAGTCGCTATGAGCCTCTCCTCCCGCGTCGTCTCCATGCAGTCGAAGGGCATGATCCCCAACTACGAGGCTTCCGCCGTGAAGCTCTACTCGATGGAGCTTAACCAGCGCATAGCGAACACCGGCGTCCGCATCATGGGCTTATATGGCCCGCTCGCTCGCGGCAGCAAACTTTCTCCCATGAAAGGGAGGATGTCTTACTCCTACATCCGCAACGTCGCCAACACAATCGAGGGCGGCACGTCAGAGGTTCAGCGTAACATCGTCGCCCAACGTGGCTTGGGCCTGCCACGCGAATAGCTAAGAGCCTATCGACCGGTTGATCTGGTCACCCCGGTCCTGCTCGAGCGTTCGATTCCAATCAGGAATAGCGGTCGCTGCCGCTGTCGAGTCTGTGCGAGGCTAAATCCTCGGCGGCAGCGTGTAACCCTCGAACTCGGCTTCCTCTTCCGAGCGGCGTCCCATCATCGGGATGGCAATCAGAGCTACTACTCCCGTGACGAGCCCGAATAGCAGCAGCGCTCGCCATGGGTGGCGCCACAAGTAGTCACTCAAATTGCGTACAGTCGAGCGCGGCCGCTCCGGGCGGATCTCGGCCGCCTTGTGCTCGAGCCGGCTGCTGATCCGGTCGCCCGCCTGTTCCGTCGCTCGCGCTGCCCGCTGTGACTGGCGCCTAATCCCGGCTCCTACGCGCTCAACCAACCCGGCAGCGGCCTCACGCGACTCAACCGCACCTGTCTCCATGGTGCTCCGCGCGCTCTCCACAGTGCTTCGAGCGCTGTCCACGGTTTCTTGTGCCTTTTCGGTTGTCTTCTGCATTTGCATCTTGGTACCTCCAGCCATAAAGCTTCGGCCCGAAGGTTGCCGCTATCAGCGCCTGCTGCACCTAAACAGGGCGACTCCGGAGCTATCGAAATCGCGACAAAAGAGTTACGCGTTAGGACCCGGGTGCGCTAATCTGTGCTCAGCCCCGATCCTCGCTAGCGACTTCCCGTTCGTGCTGAGTTTGTCGAAGCATGCACCTCGCTCGGCCCTAGTCCCGGGGCAGACCCAATCCTCGCGTGGCGATAATGTTCCGCTGCACCTCGCTCGTCCCGCCGGCAATCGTCGCCGAGA
>VBJT01000118.1 GCA_005880075.1 Chloroflexota bacterium | reverse complement strand
AGACCCCTCGTTGCCCGAATGACCCATCCTCCCGCTCGTCCTGAGCCTGTACGAATGACGTCGCCTCCCGCTCGTCCTGAAGCTGTAAGAATAACGTCGCCTCCCGCTCGTCCTGAGCCTGTACGAATGACGTCGCCTCCCGCTCGTCCTGAAGCTGTAAGAATAACGTCGCCTCCCGCTCGTCCTAAGGCTGTACGAATAACGTCGTCCCCCGCTCTTCCTGAGGTTGTACGAATGACGTCGCCTCCCGCTCTTCCTGAGGTTCTCGTAGGACGAGCGGAGTGAAATGCCCCGGTCAAGTAATGGGCTTTAGCCCCGGCGACCCGGTAATCGTCCGAGAGGTCTGGCAAGGCAAGATATGGACGGTCCGCGCCCTCACCATCGTACGCGATGAGCCAGACTTGCTCGTGCTGTATCAGCCAGCCGGAGCGCCCTGGAAGCGCCCGCATAGCCTCAATGGGCGTCCCATCCGGCTGCCTGACCAGCCCTGGCAGCTCCATGATGATGCCATGCCTGAAGATGCGCTTCGCCTGATTCTGCCGGGACAAGCGCACTCCGTGCTCCTGATCTGGCGGAAGCAGTGGGAGCTGCTGTGCTGGTACATCAACCTCGAGGAGCCGTTTCGCCGGACGCCCCTCGGCTTCGACTACATGGACCAGACGCTGGACATCGTCGTCGAGCCGGATATGTCCTCCTGGCGCTGGAAGGATGAGGATGAGTTCGAGGAGGCGCAGGCGAAGGGGATCTACTCGCGTAAGCAGGCGTTAGAGATACGCATAGAAGGTGAGCGTGCGCTCGAACGCCTTCTATTTCGCAAGCCGCCGTTCGACGAGCGTTGGGAGGACTGGCGCCCAGACCCCGCATGGGCGAAGTCGGCGATTGGGGGAGGCTGGCATCTCGCCGGGCAAAGTTAGAGACGGCCCATTGGCCGTCTCACTGGTTTTCGCTAGCCGGCGGTCGCTAGGCCGGAGCTTTGAGCTCGTTTACCTTCGCCCGCGCCGCCTCCGCGTCCTTGAACCAGAGCGCATCGATTTCTGTATACGCGGCCTGGTCGGGCGGCACGTCGTCCTCCGCAAAGATGGCCGTAACGGGACATACGGGCTCGCAAGCGCCGCAGTCGATGCACTCATCGGGGTCGATGAAGAGCTTGCGGTCGGTGCCTTCTTCGTAGTGGATGCAGTCGACTGGGCAGACCTCCACACATGACTTGTCCAGAACGTCGATGCAAGGATCGGTGATCACGTAGGTCATGTCAGCACCTCTTCGTGACTCGGCGCGGGGTCAATGAGAACCTTCTCCAGCAAAAAGTGCGCAATTCGTTTCGCCGAACCCAATGTATCGCGGATAGCTAATAGGGTCAAGGCAAATTAGCGCCGCCACACCTGCCACCACCTCTTACGAGCGCGTCTCGCCGTTGCCGCCTCTCGCTCTTCCTTGATCGCCTCCTGAGCGCGGCCCAGCGGCAGCGCCCGGCGGAGCATGATGATGTCCTCGGCCAGCTGTGAAGCGTAGGCCGGGTCGCCGGCCACTTCCGGAAAGAGCGTGCGCAGCCGCTCGTCGAACCCGGGCGCGGTCGAGCGCGGACGTCTGCTTTGCCCCGCCATGGTGTCGAACACCGAGTACATCTTCAGCTCGCTGGCGACCGAGGAGAGAGCGGTCGCAAGCAGCGTCGTCTGTAGCGGGGATAGCTCTACGAGTGCTGGGTCACCCTCAAGCTGCGAATCGAGTTCCGGCCGCAACTCCATTAGCCCGTGTCGATAATCGGCTAGCGTCTCCGGATCGGTTTCAGAGCCGGGCCGCGAGAGGTGGTACGAAATCGCGAGAGCGACGAGTCGGGCCTGGTGCTGTGGCAGCCGGACCGCGAAGCGGGTCACTCAGCTGCGGCCGCGACGGCGGCTTTCTCCCGCGCCGGCCGCTTGTCCCGCGTGGGTCGGCGCTTGCCGAGCACACGGCGCAAGTACCGTCCCGTTAGGCTCTTCTCCATTTCGGCCACATCTTCCGGCGAGCCTTCGGCTACTATCTCGCCGCCCCGGTCGCCGCCCAGCGGGCCGAGATCGATGATGTGGTCTGCCTGCTTGATGACGTCGAGGTGGTGCTCAATGATGAGCACGGTATTGCCTGCGTCGACCAGTCTGTGCAGGACGCCCATCAGGGCATTCACGTCCTCGAAGGAGAGGCCGGTGGTCGGCTCATCGAGGATGTACAGCGTCCGGCCTGTCGCCCGGCGTGAGAGCTCAGTGGCAAGCTTCACACGCTGTGCTTCGCCGCCCGAAAGAGTCGTCGCCGGCTGGCCGATGCGAATATATCCGAGGCCCACATCGTGGAGCGTCTGGAGTTTCGTCCGGATGCGCGGAAACGGTTCGAAGAACTGGACGGCCTGCTCAACGGTCATGTCCAGCACTTCCGCGATGTTCTTGCCGCGGAAGTGAATCTCCAGCGCCTCGCGGTTGTAGCGGGCGCCGTGGCAGACCTCGCAGGGCACCTCCACGTCGGGCAGGAATTGCATCTCAATTTGAATGTAGCCCTCGCCCTGGCAGGCCTCGCAGCGGCCACCCTTAACGTTGAAGGAGAAGCGGCCGGGCTTGTACCCGCGCAGTCTCGCTTCGGGGACAGAAGCGAACATCTCGCGCATCGGCGTGAACGTCCCGGTGTAGGTGGCAGGGTTCGAGCGCGGCGTACGCCCGATCGGCGACTGGTCGATGACGACGACCTTGTCGAGTTGTTCGAGTCCCGTGATCGCATCGCATTCGCCCGGCCTCTCGCGCGCGCCGTATAGGAGCTGCGCCGCCTTCTTCGACAGGATGTCGGTTACGAGCGTGGATTTGCCGGAACCCGAAACGCCGGACACGCAAACGAACTGGCCGAGCGGAATGCGCACGTCAATGTTCTTGAGGTTGTTCTCCCGCGCGCCCCGCACAACAACCGTCTTGCCGTTTCCGAGGCGCCGAGCCGGAGGGAGCGGGATCTCGCGCTTGCCACTCAGGTACTGGCCGGTAATCGATTCCGGTGTAGCTGCAACATCGCCGATCGAGCCGGCGGCAACGAGGCGCCCGCCCTGTTCGCCAGCGCCCGGACCAAGGTCGATTAGGTAGTCGGCGGCGCGCATCATCGCTTCATCGTGCTCGACGACCAGCACTGTGTTGCCGAGATCGCGCAGCCGCTTGAGAGTGGTGATCAGGCGTTCGTCGTCCGCGGGGTGGAGACCGATTGACGGCTCATCGCAGACGTAGAGCACTCCCATGAGCGAGGAGCCGATCTGCGTCGCCAGGCGAATTCTCTGTGCTTCGCCGCCGGCAAGGGTGCCCGTTCGCCGCTCGAGCGTGAGGTAATCGAGGCCGACGTCGCGCAGGAAAGTGAGCCGCGAGCAGATCTCCTTGAGGATCTGATACGCGATGGTACGCTCTCGTTCGCTCAACGGGGATTTAGGGGCCTGCAGGCTTTCGACCCAAGTGAGCGCATCGTCAATCGATAGCCCCGTGACCGCAGAGATGTTGCGTTCGTCGATGATGACGGCGAGAGATTCGGGTTTGAGACGCGCGCCGCCGCAGGCCGGACACGGGTTCTCCGCCATATACTTCTCGATCTCAGTGCGGATGTAGTCGGAGTCCGTTTCTTTATAGCGGCGGGAAAGATTCGGAATCACTCCCTCGAAAGTGGTGTTCCAACGATTGTCATGCCCGCCGGAGCCCGTGTACGAGATCGTGATCTCGCCTCGATCGCCGTAGAGCACATAGTTGAGTTGTTCTGGAGTCAACTCTCTCACCGGCGCCTGCACTGAAAAGCGATGCTTTCTTGCCAGCGCTTCGAGCATGCGCATGTACCAGGTGGAGACAGCGCTGGTCCGCGCCCAGGGCTGCACCGCGCCCTCCGCCAGCGACAGATTCTTGTTCGGTATGACGAGCTCCGGGTCCAGCTCCATCTTCACGCCGAGACCGGTGCATTGCCGGCAGGCGCCGTGCGGGCTGTTGAAGCTGAAGTTGCGCGGCTCCAGCTCACCGAACGACAGGCCGCAGTCCACGCAGGCAAAATGCTCCGAGTAGGTCAGCTCCTCCGCTGCCTGGCCCTTCGCATCAGCCATCAGTTGCACGACAACGATGCCGGCGCCGAGCCGCAAAGCCGTTTCCACCGAGTCCGTGAGCCGTGACCGGGCAGAGTCGTCCTCCGTCTGGTCCTCGATGATGACGCGGTCAACAACGACGTCGATCGAGTGCATCTTGTAGCGATCGAGCGTTATTTGTTCGTCTAGGTCGCGAACGTCTCCGTCCACGCGAACCCGTACGAATCCGGCTTTTCTAGCGTCCTCGAATACTTTGTGGTACTCACCCTTGCGGTCGCGAACGATGGGGGCGAGCATCATGAACCGCCTGCCCGGCGGCAGCTCTAGGACTGAATCGACAATCTGTTGCACGGTCTGCCGCTGAATCGGCTTTCCGCACTGCGGGCAATGCGGCCGACCGGCACGCGCGTACAGCAGCCTCAGGTAGTCGTATATCTCGGTCTGGGTCGCGACCGTCGAGCGCGGATTTCGCGACGCGCCCTTCTGGTCGATGGAAATAGCCGGCGAAAGGCCTTCAATGTGGTCAACGTCTGGCTTTTCCATGAGTCCCAGGAACTGCCGGGCATAGGCGGACAGGCTCTCGACGTAGCGGCGCTGCCCTTCGGCGTAGATCGTGTCGAACGCGAGAGAAGATTTTCCGGACCCTGATACGCCTGTTATCACGACCAGCCGCTCTCGAGGAATCTGAACGTCGACGTTCTTGAGGTTATGTTCGCGGGCGCCGCGAACGATGATGAAATCGTGGGGCATAGGTGTGCTCGCTGCTTTGGGCGGTTCAACGGTATTGTAGCCGCCGGCCCAGGTTTAGAACAACAGTTTTAGAAGCGTCGGCACCAACATCGGCGGCGTTCATATTTATGTAAATATCAAGTAAATAGAGCAGCACCGCGCCTTACGTGCCGGTAACGACGATTCCATCGCCCGCGTCCGCATTATTGGAGGCAGTGATGACAGTAATCGCCCCGGTGGGGAACTAATGACGATGATCGCTGGCGCAGGCGGTTCGGAAGAGCCGATAGTAGAAAACGTCGAAGAATCCCTTTCAATATCAGAAACGCGTTCCTTCCGGCTCCTTCGTTGGGCCGTCGCGCTACCGGTTGCTGCGGCTGCTACCGCCGTATCCGCGTTTGTCCTGCCTTCTGAAATTACCTTCGCGGTTCTTGCAGGTGAGTTAGCATTACTCGGAATTGGGGGGGTTATCGCGGAGATCGCCCTATACCGGACCGAGCGTCGCCTTACGCAAGAACGAAATCAGGTCCGTACTCAGTGGCTAAATCAACGGGCCGAGTTGCTTGAGGTTGCTACTCGAGATGAACTTACTCAGCTACAGAACCGCCGGTTCTACTACGAGCGGCTATCTGCGGAGCTTACTCGGGCCGAGATGAAGAATGAGGCATTGTCGATCCTGATGATCGACGTAGATGACCTTAAGGCGATAAACGACGAATTCGGCCATCTAATTGGAGACAAGGTTCTCCGCAGCTTCGCGCGGATTCTGAACAGCTCTTCGGATGAACGACACGTAACGGCACGCCTGGGCGGCGATGAATTCGCAGTCATCATGCCCGGAGCAGACCGGCGTGAGGCCGAGTTGTTTTCACTTCAGCTCTGGCAAAAATTGGCCGACGCACCGATCTGCGAAACAGAGCATGCGAGCATTTATCTCGGGGTTTCGATTGGCAGCAGCGGCTACCCGTGGGGTGGAAGCACGGTCGAAGAGATCACTCACTGGGCGGACACGAAGCTCTATGCGAACAAGTTGGAACGAAAGGGATTCAAGCAGGGACGCGGCGACAGGCGGGACGACCGGCTCGCCGCCGCCGTGGTGGAAGTCCTCTCCACCGCCCTAGATGTCCGTGACAAGATGACCCATCGCCATGCGCGCCGCGTAGCGCGAACGGCGGCAGAGGTAGCGCGCTCTATGCAACTTACGACGGAGAACGTTTCCGAAATCGAGTACGCAGCGGCCCTACATGATATCGGCAAGATCGGCGTCGCCGACAGCATCCTCCGCAAGTCGGCGTCCCTCGATGCGGATGAGTGGAAAGAAATGCGGCGGCATTCAGAACTTGGCTACCAGATCCTCAAAGGGATCGATTTCTTCCAGAACGCCGCCGAGATCGTGTACGCACACCACGAACACTTCGACGGGACAGGCTACCCACGAGGCCTTGTCGGAGAGGAGATCCCTTTGGGCGCTCGAGTCTTCGCCGTCGTGGACGCCTACGACGCGATGACATCTCGCCGGCCCTATCGCGATGCCATACCGCGCGACGAAGCGCTCGCGGAGATCGCCGGGCATTCGGGTACTCAGTTCGACCCGAAGGTTGTGCAGGCCTTCCTTACTGTGGTCCGCCGAAGCCCCGACGGGTTCTACGAAGAGAACGAAGACGAGGCTCTCTTTGGACCGCGTGTCTCCGCACCTGAAGCACCGATGCATAAACCGGGCGCACAGACGCTCGTCACGCGCTAACCTACCGCAACCGAACCCGCCTCTGCACGTCGTCATGGGACCCGATGCTACAATTGGCGCGTTCGCGCGCTGTTCGTACTAGGAGGCTGCGATGGACTGGCGCTCTCAGGCCGGCGACAAATTCAGGTCGGCGGCGGAGGCGGTGAAAGTAGTCGGATCGGGGAATCGTGTTGGCGTCGCGCCGTTCACCTGCACACCATTTACCCTCTGTGGTGCCCTTTATTCACGTGCGGGGGAGCTCGACAGCGTAGAAATCGAGCACGCGGCGGGCCTTTTCCCCTGGCTAAGACCCGGCGAAGAGAACGGATTCGCCGTCCGCGATAATTACGCCACCCCGCTCAACCGCGAAATGGTCCACGCCGGCAAGCTCGATTACTTGCCGATCGGCCGTTGGCGGGCGGACGAAATCGCGCCCGGGTACGACCGCCCTCTCGACGTTTTCATGGTCCCACTTTCTCCGCCAGACCGTCAAGGCTATTGCAGCTTCGGTCCCGGCGTCTGGATATCGAAGCGACTGGCCCAAGGCGCCAGGACGGTGCTGGCGGAGGTGCATGAGAACTTCATCCGCACCGGAGGCGATAACTTCATTCATATGTCAGAGGTCGACTTGTTCTGCGAGGCGGAGCGCCCAACAGGCAATCTACCAATACCGCCTCGCACAGACGAGGAGACCTTCGTCGTGGAGGTTGTCTGCACGCTCGTAGCCTCGGAACTCGTGCGCGACCGGGACACACTGCAGATGGGAGTGGGCACGGTGTCGAGCGCGCTCGGCCTGTACCTCGGCGAGAAGCATGATCTGGGCGTCCAGACGGAATTGATCACCGGCGGTATTGCCAACCTCGTACGCCAGGGAGTAGTAACCGGAAGGTACAAGACGCTCCACCGGGAGAAAGTCGTCGGCAGCGCCCTCGTGGCCCTCGACGAAGAAGAGATGCGACTGATCGACGGCAACCCGGTCTTCGAGCTTTATGACTTCGGCTACACGGACGACGTGCGCTTGCTCTTGCAGCAAGACAACCTCGTCGCGGTCAACAACGCTCTGCTCGTGGACCTGACGGGGCAGATCGCGTCCGAGTCCATCGGCCACAAGGTATGGACGGGCGTCGGCGGGCAGACGGCCTTTATGATCGGCGCTCAGTACTCGCGTGGTGGGCGATCAATCATCGTTCTCCCCTCGAGTCACATGCTCAACGGTGAACGGGTGACGCGGGTCGTGCCGCTACTTCCGGAGGGTACGCTGGTAACTGTCCCGAGCACGCTCGTCGACTACGTGGTGACGGAACACGGTATCGCATCGCTGCGCGGCAAGACCGTTCGCGAGCGCATCGGTGAGCTGGCTGCCGTGGCGCATCCCGACTTCAGGGGCGAGCTAAAGAGCGAAGCGAAAAGGCTCTACGGGATCTCGGTTTAGAGCCAGGCGTCAGTTCGGCCGAACGTCTCGGAACGCTACTTGGGCAGCCGCTCTTCGAACTCGCGTAGCCGGTTCTCGAGCTGGCGCTGGGCGTACGCCATCGTATAGTCGCCCCGAGTGCGCTCCAGGATGCCCCTCATCGCGTCCGCCGTCCGCCTGAGGCCTGATGTGATCGCCTCGGGGTAGTCCATCGTCACCAGGACATCGTAGATGTCGCCCATTGCGGCCAGGCAGTCCTCGCAGTGTTGAATATCGCCGGCGCGAAGCGAGTCGAGGAGATGGCGACGGAGCTCGCCGACGGTCTCGCCGAGGCCGTTGAGGTAGGAGCCGGCCATGACGCCGAGGGTCGCAGGCGCGGGCAGCGGACGCCCGGCGATGAGCGCGAGCGAGCAGTGCGCCTCGGCGAACTCCTTCTGGGCGTCGTGGACGAAGCCTGCATGGAAGATGTCTCGATGCTCCGAAAGGGCGGCTTCCGTCTGCACGAGGTTCGTCTTCGCCTTCGCAAGCAAGCCCTCAGCCGCGTCGAACTCTCGCCGGTGCACCGCACGGATTGCGTTGGCCGACAAGCGAATGACTTCTCGGGTAAGCGCCAGAGCTTCTTCTCTCGCCCGGTGCTTGGCGCCAAGATGAGCACGTACCTCTTCGCCGATTGCGTTCAAGCCGTCAGTGTTCACAGGTCCTTGACTGGCTCCGGGAACTCACCTTCACGGGCAGCGTCGATCATCTTGCGCGCTTCTTGCGGCATGTCGATCCCAAATTCGTCGAACTTGCGCTCCGCCCAGCGGCCGATCTGGCGGGGGTCCTTGTAGTCGTCCAAGCGCTTCGGTTCAGCGCCGTAGTCGCGCAGGATGTCGGCCTCCGACTTATGATAGGCAAACCGCGAGGGTGATCGCTCCAGCTTGGCGGCGCCGCAGTGCCTGCATTTCGTATCGACCGAGGAGTTGACTGTTCGAGTGAAAACGCTACTCAAGCGGCCGCATTCGCTGCACTTGTATTCGTAGATGGGCATCGCGTCTATTAGTGGTAATTCGGCCGGCGGGGTTCGTCATCCGAGCTGATATACTTCATCAGCTTGTTTATCTCGTGGCTGGGCCTAATGGCCGGCTCGTATGGGCTCTCCCTGAACCCAGGGTAAACGCGGGGTGGATCGGGTTCCACAGCCCAATACAGCTCCGAGTAGGCCGCCAAGCCGACTAACATTCCTGTTAGCAGGAGGCCGGAACGCACGATCGCAGGGAGCAATGCCCTTACATGCCACCGCCGCGTGCTTCTCGCCTCGAATCCGGTCACGACTTCAGTCCACGCTCGCGAATTCATCCTCGTCTCCTCCCGCGTCGAGGTCGTCGGGCATCTCGCCCGCCTCCATGCGCTCGAGGTCGGCCTCCATGTCGGCGTCCAGCGGCTCGCCCATCTGACGGCTCATCTTCCGTACCCAGCGCGCCATTGAGCGCGGGTCGTTCTCGTCAACATCACCCAGACTCGACTCGTCAAAGCCATCGAATGAGTCGCCCTCGGAACGGTGGATGGCCACGCGTGACATCAGGCGCGAGATGTCGCTCGATCCGCAATGCTCGCAGACGACTCCGGCCGGCGCGCCGATGCTGCGCGTGAAGACGGAGGTTCGGCGGCGGCAGGAGCTACAGCGGAATTCATAGATCGGCACTGCTTACCAGCTTTCCGCCAAGCGCCGGCGTTTTATAGTTTCCCGTTCCGAGCAGGCGTAGAGATAGGGGCAGTGGCCGCAGTG
>VBJT01000001.1:4378-46974 GCA_005880075.1 Chloroflexota bacterium | reverse complement strand
ACGTCAACGCCGCGGACATGGCCGGACTTGCCTTCGGCGTCCGTCCAGTTGTAGATCCAGCGGATGGTGCAACGGTCGTCAGCGGCGAACATATCCTCGGTCTCGAAACGGGCGGACGGCGTGCCGGAGAAGAATTGCTCCCAGAAACTGCGGACGCTCTTCTGGCCCTCGTAGCGCTCGCCGTCGGGCCGCGGCGAGGTGTTCTCGAAGACCACATCGTTCGTCATGAGGGCCATGATCGCTTCGACGTCGTGCCTGTTGAAGGCCTCGTTGAAGCGATCGATAACATCGAGCGTCGTCGCGGTATCTGCGGTTTGGGTCATGGTCGTCTCCTCTTCTGTCGCTGGCGTAAGAATACGCGAATTGAGTGGTGAGTGCCGAGTCCAGAGTGCCGAGTTCTGAGTGCCGAGTTCAGAGTGCGGCGGCGCCTGAAGGCACCGGGCTAGATTCAAACGTCGTCCAGGCGGGAGCAGTTCGTCAGAATGAGGCGCTGATGCGGTCGAGCGCACCGATTTCGTCTGGCGAGAGGGCCAGGTTAGCCGCGGGGAGGAGGTCGGCGAGCTGCTGGGGGGAGTTGGCGCCGACGATGGGCGCTACGATAGCGGGCCTCGTCATCTGCCAGGCGAGCGCCACGGCGGCGGGTGTTGTGTTGTGAGCGGCGGCGACGCCATCAAGCGCTTCGAGCACCGCAAAGCCGGGGGCGTTCATGTACTCACGCACGCGGCCGGCGCGGGCGCTTCTAGGCTGAGCCTGACCGGGACGATACTTGCCGGTGAGGAAGCCGGCGGCGAGCGGGCTATATGGGATCACGCCGATCCCTTCGCGCTCGCAGAGCGAGGCGAGTCCGACTTCGTACTCCGCGCGATGGACGAGGTTGTAGTGGGGCTGGAGCGTTTCGAAGCGCGGGAGGCTGTTCTCACCGGCGACACGAACTGCTTCCGCAAGCTGCGCGGACGTGAAGTTCGAGGCGCCGATGTGGCGGACCTTGCCCGACGAGATCATCTCCTCAAACGCCCGCAGCGTCTCCTCGAGCGGCGTCTTGTCGTCCGGCGAGTGGCACTGGTAGAGGTCGATTGTCTCGATCTGAAGCCGGCGGAGGCTATCCTCGATGGCACGCAGGATATGCGCGCGGCTGAGCCCTTCGCCGTCCGGGCCTTCCCACATTCGCCCCCGCACCTTGGTAGCGACGATGAGCCGGTCCCGGTTACGGCGCTCCTGCAGCCAGCGCCCGATGATCTGCTCGGAGACGCCACCGGGATTGCCGGGCGCCCAGCGGCTGTAGACGTCAGCCGTGTCGAGGAAGTTTCCGCCCGCCTCGACGAAGGCGTCCATGACCGCGAACGACGAGCGTTCATCTGCGGTCCAGCCGAACTGCATCGTGCCAAGGCAGAGGTTCGAGACCCGGGGTCCTGTTCTGCCGAGCAGCCTAGCTTGCATGCGGAAAGTGTAGCAGGCTGCCCAATGGCCGCAGCGCGGTCGTTAGCGTGGCTTTGGGCTCGGCGTTTCGGAAGGAGGCGCCGGCGTAACCGTCGCCGGAGCAGGCGTCGAAGGCGCCCGTGTTGGTGGTGGTGGCGTCGGTGCCGGAGTCGGCGCGGGCGTTTCGCTTGGTGTCGGGGCGGGCGGCGCGGTTGGGAAGCGGGGGCCGGGGGCGGGTGTGGCGGTCTGGCTGGGTGAAGGCGAAGGATCTTCGCTCGGCGCGGGTGTGGGCGAGGCGGCGATCACTTCGAAGGGCCCGATGTGCAGCGTGCTGGTCCAGCTGCCGTCTTCATTTTGGGTGCGCAGATGGAAGTACCAGGTGCCGGGGTCAAGGGGCGGACTCGTCGTGCTTGTTGCAGTGCCGGGAAGGTCGGCGACGGTGTCGGGGAGATCGATGGGCAGGTGGCTCCACATGGTCGAGTACGCCTTAGCGCCGGGGATCGCGCTCCATGCTAGGTCGATTGTGTTGTCGCTTGAGGGCTCTGCGGTCTTGTGATCGGTGCTGTGCACGTCGTTGGGGTCACGCGCGGTCGACGCGCCGCCGCCGCCCGTGCCGAAGATGAGGACCCCGGCCACAAGGATCGCGATGATGCTCACGATGGCGGCTGCCAGGACGGCGGTGACGGGCACCCTAGGGCGGAAAGCGGCGCCTTCGGGACGGGTGGGCGGGCGATCCCTCGGCTCTATGGATCTCGGCGTGGGCTGAGGAGAGATGCCGTTGATATGGGCGGAAACATCGCACCAGATCGCGGTTTGCACGCCCGTTGGTGGCGCGAGCGGCGCGAGGCTGGCGAAGGCTTCCAGCGCTGAAGGGAAGTTCGCTTTGTTTGCCTGACACCCCGGGCAGGCTTTGAGGTGATTGATGACCGGCCTGCGGTAATCAGGCGAGTGTTCGGCGACAGGAAACTCGGACATAAGCGTGTCGAGCTCCCGGCAGCGCGACCGGCTATGGCGCGCCAGAAGAGAGACGGAGACCGATTGCACGAGAGCGTCTCGAAGGCGATAGAGCATGATGTAGGCGTTCGCTGTTGCGAAGCCGAGGGTTTCGGCGAGCTCGTCTACTTTGAGGCCCCGCCTGAGATGGAGGTCGAGCAGCGAGTACTGTTTGGGGGAAAGTTGCGCCGCGAACTTCCAGACGACAGCGGCGGCTTCTGCATCTCTGAGACCGGCTTCCCGCACGTTGGCTTCGGAAGACTCCGGCTGAGCGAACACGTGAGGGTCTATTTCGTCAGGGCGCGGACTATCGGCAACCCCTGCACGCCCGCCGCGACGGGTTGCCTGGACCGCTCGCTCACGGGCTGTCGCGAAGAGCCAGGCTCTGACGTGGTGGCGCGCTTTGCGCTTGCGGGAGCGGTCCCATGCCTTGATGAAGGCGTTTCGGATGACTTCGGTAGCGAGCTCTGGAGCTTTAACCGTCCGGATGACGAAATCGTAGATGCCTTCGAAGTGGCGTTCGTAGAGGGCAGCAAACGCCGGCTCGTCGCCGGCCGCCGCACGGGCTGCGAGCTCTGTATCCGATCTTGAACTGTACCCACTCGCCTGCATCTTCGCGAACCTCGGTGAAGTTAATTCTACTCGCTACTGGACGAATCTAACTAGATGCGTCTCAACGTTTTTGATGAGCCGCTCGTCCGGCACCCGCCGCAACTGCCCGACGGCCGGTTTTCGGGGGGTAGAATGGGCGGAAGCTTAGGAGGCATTCATGACCAAGCGAGTCAAATTTCCGCCCGACTTTTCGTGGGGGACGGCGACCACGTCGTATCAGGTGGAAGGGGCGTGGAACGAGGACGGGAAAGGCGAGTCTATCTGGGACCGCTTCTCTCACGAGCCGGGAAGGATCGTGAATGGAGATACGGGAGACGTCGCCTGCGATCAGTACCACCGGTACAAGGACGACGTGGCGCTGATGAAGGAGCTCGGGCTACGCGGATACCGCTTCAGCATCTCATGGCCGCGCATTTTTCCGGAAGGAAAGGGAAAGCTGAACGAGGCAGGCCTCGATTACTACAACCGTCTGGTCGACGAGCTCCTGGCGAATGGCATACAGCCCTTCCCCACGCTGTACCACTGGGATCTGCCGCAAGCGCTCCAGGACGAAGGCGGCTGGGCGAACCGCGACATCAGCGGCCACTTCACGAACTACGCCGAGACGTGCATCAAGTCTCTCGGCGACCGGGTCAAGCACTGGATGGTGTTCAACGAACCGTGGGTGTTCACCTTCCTCGGCTACATCGCCGGGATTCACGCCCCGGGCCTCCGAGACCGGCCAACGGGCATGCGCGCGATGCACATCGCCAACCTCGCGCAGGCCTCGGCGACGCGGGCGATGCGCGCTGTCGGGACGGCGGAAGCGATCGGCACCGCGTTCAGCATGACGGCCGCCTATCCGTACACCGAGACGGAGGAAGACGGGGCGGCCGCCGAGCGCCAGCACGCGTTCTCGAACGACTGGTTTCTGCGTCCCCTTATGCAAGGGGTCTACCCCAGGGCCTACGTCGACCAGGAGCGTGCGCTGGCGGAGATGGACATGCGCCCGGGCGACGACGAGGCGATGAAGGCGCCGCACGATTTCATCGGGATTAACCTCTACACGCGCACGATCGCGGCGCACAACCCCGACGACAAGTACCTCGGAATCCGGCAGGTACCGCCGCCCGGGCCGAAGACTGAGTTCGGCTGGGAGGTCTGGCCGGCCGCTCTCTACCAGATGATCATGCGTATCCACCGCGACTACGGCCTGCCCACTTACGTCACTGAAAACGGCTGCTCATACTCGACCGGGCCGGATCCGCAAGGCCGCGTACCCGATCAGAAGCGCATCGAGTACTACAAGGGTTACATCGGCCAGGTGGGCCGGGCGATCGACGAAGGCGCGGATGTGCGCGGCTACTACGCCTGGACGCTGCTCGACAACTTCGAATGGGCGATGGGTTACAGCCAGCGCTTTGGCATCGTGTACGTCGACTTCGAGAACGAGGAGAAGCGGTTCGTCAAAGACAGCGGATTCTGGTACCGAGACTTAATAGCGGCGGGCGAGATCGAGTACGACGAGACGGTCGTATAAATTGACTTAGTCCCAGGGACTAAGTCTACGGTACTGGCATGGCTGCGACAGTGAATGTCCACGAAGCGAAGACGCACTTTTCAAAGCTGCTTTCGCGTGTAGAGGCAGGCGAGGAGATCATCATTGCAAGGGCGGGTAAACCCATGGCGAAGCTCCGGCCTATCAGGGAAACACCGTCTCCTCGCGTGCCCGGTCGTGATCGTGGCAAGATCGTCATTCACGATGGCTTTGACGATCCCCTCCCTAAGTTCGAAGAGTAAACGTATTTCTATGGCCTCGACGCCAACTATTAGTATTCACGACGCGAAGACTCAACTTTCGCGATTACTGAGTCGGGCAGCCGCCGGCGAGAAGATCTTGATCGCGACGAGGGGGTAAGCCCATAGCCGGGCTCGGCCCGCTTGAGGACCGACCAGCTCGCCGAATTCTTGGACAAGACCGCGGGCTGGTGGTCTTACACCCGGAGTTCTTCGATCCAGTTCCGGAGCTTGAAGAATACTTTTGAGGGCGCTGCTTGACACGCACACGTTCATCTGGTTGAACAGCGAGCCGGAGCGAATACCGCCCCGGGTTCGTAATCTAATTGGAGACGCGGCGAACGAGGTTCTCCATAGCGCTGTAGCGGCCTGGGAGATCTCGGTTAAGAATGCGCGAGGCCATCTGGATTTGCCGACTACCGCCGCGGAATACGTGCTCACGCGTATAGAGCGACAAGGATTCGAACGGCTTCCGATTGACCTAATCATGCTCTGCGCTCCGGTTACCTGCCCGGCATCCACAGAGACCCATTCGACCGCCTATTGATTGCGCAAGCCCAGCTCGAAGACTTGCCTATACTGACTAACGATCAAATATCGCCAGCTACGACGTCGAGGTGATCTGGTAAGGCGCCGCACTCCGCTAGGGAGCGACGGCAGCCGCGTTCTTCTTGCGACGCCCGCGGTCCAGCGTGCTCAACATCGTCTTGCGCAGGCGGATGTGGTTGGGCGTCACCTCCAGGCACTCGTCTTCACGCAGGAACTCGAGGGCCTGCTCCAGCGATAGCTGCCGGTGCGGGATGAGCCCCTCCGTCTGCTCGGCGGTGGAGGAGCGAATGTTGGTCGCCTTCTTCTCTTTCGCGGGATTTACGTCGATGTCTTCAAGTCGGGCGTTCTCGCCGACGATCATCCCCTCGTAGACCTCGATGCCGGGGCCGATGAACAGCGTCCCCCGCTCCTGCAGGTTGATCAGCGCATAGGAGGAGCTCTGGCCGCGGCGGTCTGCGACAAGGCTGCCGGTGGGACGTGTGCGGAGGTCGCCGTGCCAGGGTTCGTAGAGCTCGAAGACGTGGTGCAGAATGCCGGTGCCGCGAGTTTCAGTCAGGAACTCCGTATGAAAGCCGATAAGGGCGCGCGCTGGGCCAAGGTATTCCTGGCGCACCCAGCCGGTCCCGTGGTTGACCATGTGCTCGAGACGGCCCTTGCGCAGCGCCAAAAGCTGAGTGACGACGCCGAGGTAGTCCTCAGGGATGTCGATCGACAGCCGTTCGACCGGCTCGCAGAGTTTTCCGTCCACTAACTTCGTGACTACCTGTGGCTTGCCGACGGTCAGCTCGAACCCCTCGCGGCGCATCGTCTCAACCAGGATCGCCAGCTGAAGCTCGCCCCTTCCTTGCACTTCCCAGGTGTCCGGCCGGTCTGTCGGACGCACCCTGACAGAGACGTTGCCCACCACTTCCGCGTCCAGACGGTTCTTGACCAGACGCGCGGTCAGCTTGGATCCATCGTTTCCTGCCATTGGCGAAGTGTTAATCCCGATGGTCATTGAGAGACTTGGCTCATCGATGTGTGGAACGGGCAGCGGGCGCGGATCGTCGACGTCCGCGAGCGTCTCGCCGATCGTCACCCCCGGCAAGCCGGCGATAGCGATAATCTCGCCGGGACCGGCTTCGTTGGCCGGTACCCGTTCGAGGGCCTCGGTGACAAAGAGCTCGGTGATCTTTACCTGCTCGATCTCCCCGTCGACGCGGCACCAGGCGACCGTCTGGCCCCGGCGGATAGTCCCGTGGTGCACCCGGCAGAGGGCGAGGCGACCTATGTAGGGCGAGGCGTCGAGATTGGTGACGAGCGCCTGAAGCGGATGGTCGCTGTCGTATGCGGGTGGCGGAATGTGCCGAAACAGCGCATCAAAGAGCGGCTCTAGGTCAATGCCGTGATCGTTGGGCGCCGGCGATGCCCAACCGGCGCGGGCGTTGGCGTATAGGATAGGGAACTCGATCTGGTGCTCGTCCGCGTCGAGGTCGAGGAACAGCTCGTAGACCTCGTCGACGACCTCTTTGATGCGGGCGTCGGGGCGGTCGACCTTGTTGATCACGAGGATGACTGGAAGGTGCGCCTCGAGCGCCTTGCGTAGGACGAAACGAGTCTGCGGCAGCGGTCCCTCGCTCGCGTCGACGAGCAGAAGCACGCCGTCAACCATGGTCAGTCCGCGCTCGACTTCCCCGCCGAAATCGGCATGTCCTGGGGTGTCGATGATATTGATCTTCACGCCGGAGTGGCGGACCGCTGTGTTCTTGGCGAGGATGGTGATCCCCTTCTCGCGCTCCAGGTCCATCGAGTCCATCACGCGCTCCGCGACATCCTGGTTCGCACGGAAGGCGCCCGACTGCCAGAGCATGGCATCGACGAGGGTGGTCTTGCCGTGGTCAACGTGCGCGACAATAGCAACATTGCGGAGGTCGTCTCGTGTGGGCATGAATCCAGTATGGTGGTCGCGGCGGAGGACGGACAAGTTTCTCCCGCCGGTGAGAGATGCTTGACACCTTCCGGCGCTGGTGCTACTATCCGGCAAGATATTTTGGAGTTGGTGAAAGGGACATTCGTCAGTTGATAAACACGTTTGTTGCCCCGGTCAGCCGTCAGGTGCCCATTGCGCCGGACGGTGGACCGCGCGTGGGTGGGACGAGTGCGCCCGTTTCAGGAGGACCTACCTGAGTTAAACTGACGGCCGCGACGCTCCGTTCTCACCCGCCTAGGGCTGGCCCTGGTGGGTTTTTTGTTGCCAACAAGCCAAGGAGAAAACAGATGTCGCGCCAGAAAAAGAAGAGGAAGAGAACGCAGAAACGGAGCTTCAGCAGTCCGGCCGGTCCTGGACCACTAACATCGTCGAGGTCGCCCCTTACGAAGGCGTGGAAGATGCGGACGGAGAGCGGTGTAGCCCGGCGGGGTGAGCGACAGCCGGGCCGGAGCTCGTGAACTAGTACGTGAGTAGTTGAACGGAGACAGGGATGACTACGCCTGCAATCGAGACGAGACATGTAAACAAATATTTCGGCGGCGGCTTCGACTACCGCCGTCTGCTGCCGATCGGGAAACCCTTCGATAGGCTCAGGGCGACCGGAGCGAGGAAGCGCCCAGCGCACGTCCTGCGGGATATATCCTTTGGTGCGCAGCGGGGCGAGATCTACGGGGTGCTCGGCGCGAACGGCTCGGGCAAGAGCACGCTCGTCCGCATACTGAGCACGCTGCTCCTGCCGGACAGCGGAGAAGCGCGCATCTTCGGCCACGACGTCGTCCGCGAGTCGAGCGAGGTGCGCTCGCTCATCAATCGCGTGTCCGCTGACCCTTCGTTCTTCCGCAATATGTCGGCGGTTGAAAACCTGCTCTTCTTCGGGCGGGTCTACGGCCTCTCGCCGGCCGAGATCAAGCGGCGGCTACCGGGTATTCTCGCGCGGCTGGGATTCGAGTGGGAGCGGGCGCAGGAGCCGATGAGCCACCTTTCGCGCGGGCAGCAGCAAAAGATGGCCGTGGCGCGTTCGTTCCTGACATCACCGGTTCTGATGCTGCTCGACGAGCCGACGACCGGGCTCGACCCGCGCAGCAAGCGGGACGTGCAGGCGTTCGTGCGGCAAGTGCGCGCCGAGCACGACAGCACGATCCTGCTGACAACCCACGACATGGAAGAGGCGGAGCTTCTCTGTGACCGCATCGCCTTCATCGCGGGCGGGCGGATCGTGGCAGAGGGAACCCCGTTCGAGTTGCGAGAGCGGGTCGCGCGTGGCCGGCCGGTCGAGGAGATAACGATGGAGACCGTATTCATGGAGCTTACAGGCAAGCGGATCGAGGAGGACGAGGACGTGAAGGAGGAGGTCCTCGCGGCCCTGTAGGGATGTTCTTTGCAGAAGGCGTGTGCAAGTCCTTCGGCGGCCTCGATGTGCTCGAGGACGTCTCGTTTGTCGTTGGAACGGGCGAGCTGGTGGGTCTGGTCGGGCCAAACGGCGCCGGGAAGACCACGCTGTTGCGCCTGCTGGCAGGCGAGGAAGACGCAGACGCCGGTCGGGCGGAACACCGCGGCTCGCTTGGTTATCTTCGGCAAGAGGCGGGGCTTGATTCCCACCGCACGCTCGTCGATGAGCTATGGAGGGCCTTTCCGGAGGCGCGGCAGACCGAGGCGCGACTGCACGAGATTGCTGAGGAAATCGAGCGGGGTGAAGGAGACATCGGCAGTCTGATCGCCGAGCAGGGCGGTCTCTTTGATCGGTTCGAGGCGCTGGAGGGCTATCGGATCGAGCAGCGCATCGGCCGCGTCCTCAATGGACTCGGCTTCGCTGCCGGAGAAGGGACAAAGCTCTGTGGCGAATTCAGTGGGGGCTGGCAGATGCGGATCGCATTGGCGAAGGTGTTGGTAACACGCCCCGACTGCCTTCTGCTCGACGAGCCAACAAACCATTTGGACGCACGGTCACGTGACTGGCTCGCCGAAGAGCTGAGCAACTACCGCGGCACAGTTCTTGTAGTCACGCACGATGGCGAATTTCTTGACCGCGTGGCCACGCGAATCCTGGAACTTCGGGAACAGTCTATCGAGAGCTACGGCGGCAACTACAGCGAGTATCAGCGACAAAAGGCCGCGCGGCTGCAGCAGCAGGACCGCGCGGCAGCTCGCCAGGAGCGCGAGATGACGCGCCAGCAGCGGTTCATTGAGCGCTTTCGCGCGAAGAACAGCAAGGCCACCGTTGTCAAGAGCCGCGAGAAGGCGCTGGCGAAGATCGAACGAATCGAGCACACAAGGCCCGAGTCAGAGGTCCACATATCCCTATCGGCGGACGGCCGCACAGAGCACGATGTGTTGCGGATGGAGCGCATCACCCATGCATATGGAGACAACGTGGTGCTCATGAATGCGTCTCTGCACCTAGTGCGCGGCCAGAAGGCGGTGCTCGTCGGCCCGAACGGCAGCGGCAAGACGACTCTCCTGAGGATTGCGGCCGGGCTTCTCCCGCCGCTGGAGGGAAGGGTGCGCTGGGCCCCCAAGGCTCGCATTGGTTACTACGACCAGCACCAGGACGAGGCCCTGGAGCGCGGCCGAACGGTGCTCGAGGAGGTGCAATCGGTAGCAACGAACGAGGCGGAAGTGAGGCTGCGAACGGTACTCGGGCAGTTCTTGTTCCGCGGCGACGACGCCTTCAAGCGAATAGAGGTGCTCTCCGGCGGAGAGCGCAGTCGCGTAGCCCTCGCGAAACTGGTACTGAAACCTACAAACGTGCTCGTACTTGACGAGCCCACGAACCACCTCGACCGCTCGACGCGACGGAAGCTCCTCGAGGTCCTTGAGAGGTACCCGGAGACGATTCTGTGCGCGGCGCACGATCAGGCGATCCTCGACCGAATCGCGACGCGGGTGTACGAGGTTAAAGACGGAACGGTCCGCGAGCTGATCGACCGGCGGCGGGACTAGGCATAGGTAGCCAACTAAGAACGGGGAGTAGCGAGATGTTGAACGTAGGAGAGCGAACAGCGCAGCCCGGGCTAATTCGCGGGCCGGTCAACCTTGCCTACGCGTTCGTCGAGCGCCAGACGAACCTGTGGAAGCGCTACTGGGCATGGGAGCTGGTGTGGCTCGTCTACGGCGTGGTGAACACGCTGGCGATCACATTCATTGCGAAGGAGGCGGAGCAGGCAGGAATCACGACGGATGCGTCGAACCTCGTGCTCTTTCTGCTGCTGGGAACGCTCGTTTGGGCGTACCTGTCCGCGGTGCTGGACGACATTAGCCTCGTGATCACCTGGGAGCGCTGGGAGGGAACGATCGAGCACACCCTCATGGCGCCTGTATCGCGTGCCGTGCACTTGATCGGCATGTCGATCTTCGGGGTGCTGCACGCGATCGTACGGACGGCGCTGATCTTCGCGATCGCGGTGCCGTTCTTCAGCGTGGACCTGGGGCAGGCCAACTGGTTCGCCGCGGCGGTTGTGATCATCGTGGGCAGCGTTAGCGTTGCCGGCCTTGGCATCCTGACGGGCGTGCTGCCGCTGCTGTACCCAGAGCGCGGGACGCAGATGTCGTTCATGATCCAAGCGGTCGTGCTGCTGATCTCGGGTGTGTACTACAGCGTCGACGTGCTGCCGCCGTGGCTGCGCGTCTTCTCGTACGTCTCGCCGGCGACTTACCTCCTGGACGGTATCCGCGGGGCGATTATCGACGGCGACGGTGTCCAGGACCTGCTCGGCCCGCTGGGCATTCTGGTCCTCTTCGGCATAGTGCTCGTGCCCGGCAGTATCGCCGTATTTGCGGTGGCTGAACGCTGGGCGCGGAAGACAGGGCAGTTGAAGAGGCAGGGTTAGGGGCGAGCGTGTGTGCCCGTCACTCGCTTCGGCTTCGGTGAATTCAGCACGAACGGATTAGTAAGCGCATACGAATGGGTTATTGATGATCGGGGTTTACGAGACGGAAAACGAATACGGGAAGGGGACGATCAAGTCCTGGGCGTCGATTATCGACGACGCAACGATGCGGCAGGCGGAGCGAATCAGCCGGCTGGCGATCATCGAGGGCTATCTCGCGCTGATGCCCGATGCCCATTTCGGCTTCGGGCCGCCCGTTGGGAGCGCGCTGAAGACGAAGAAGGCGGTAATGCCCTACGCGGTTGGCGTGGACATTGGCTGCGGGATGATCGCTGTGCAGACCGACGTACAGCGGAACGATTTCGTCGGCAAGGAGGGCCGCGTCCTCCATAACATTCGCGAGCTGATTCCTTCCGGCGTCGGCACGAGCCACAAGCGGCCGCTCGCGCAAGCGAAGCGGTTCATCGACGATAACGGGTTCCCGGCCGGCATCGACAATGCGGCGCTCGTCGGCCGCTCGCCGGACCTGCGCAATAAGGCGCTAATCCAGTTCGGGACACTCGGCGCCGGTAACCACTTTGTTGAGGTCTGCGAGGACGCGCGCGGGCAGGTGTGGCTGCTGCTGCACTCGGGCTCGCGGGGCATTGGGAACCTGCTCGCGACTTCGCATGTGCACGTCGCGAAGGACGCCTGCGCCGCCGAGGGGATCGCGCTCGAGGACAAGGACTTCGCCTACCTGATGGCCGGGACGAAGGAGGCGGAGGCCTACCTGGAGGACATGCTGTGGGCGCAGCATTATGCCTATGCGCAGCGCGAGGCGATGATGGACTCGTTGATGGAGGCCGTCTCGCTGGAGGTGGGGAGCGATTGGAACGAGGTACAGCGCATCAACTGCCACCACAACTACGCCGAGCGGCTAGACGATGGCAGCTGGATCACGCGCAAGGGCGCGATCGACGCAAGCGAGGGCAAGATGGGCATCATCCCCGGCAGCATGGGCGCGGCGACGTACATCGTGCGCGGGCGCGGGAACGACGAGGCGTACGCGACCAGCCCGCACGGCGCCGGGCGGGTGATGGGCCGGAACCAGGCGCGGAAGACGCTCTCGGCGGAAGAGTTCCGCAAGCAGATGGCGGGCAAGACGTGGCTGGACCGCGACGCCAAGAAGCTGCTGGACGAGGCGCCTTCGGCCTACAAGCCGATCGAGACGGTGATCGAGGACTCGGCCGACCTGATCGAGCCGGTGACGAAGATCGGTCAGTTTATCAACTACAAAGGGCTCTAAGTGGGGACCTCTCTGGTTCCTGAGGCAAGCCAACGGGAAATTGGCCGCGCTTGCCCTGTGTCCCGAGCGACCATCTTCCCACCCACCCGCCCGGGAGGTTATTGGGGGACAGCCCCAAAC
The DNA here is from genome assembly GCA_005880075.1 of Chloroflexota bacterium. Taxonomy (GTDB): domain Bacteria; phylum Chloroflexota; class Dehalococcoidia; order SM23-28-2; family RBG-16-64-32; genus CF-163. The sequence goes on along the minus strand of VBJT01000001.1, from coordinate 34,427 downwards.
CCCCGGCTTCCGGCGGATGATGGGGCGACCGGCCGGGGCGCCGGTCGTGGTCGGGTCGCCCTCTCACGCCCGTGCAATTGCAATTCAGCCGCGGCTCGGTGGCAAAACTCCCTCTCCGCTCGTGAGGTGTCGAAGTCATGAGCGGGTGGATCTCTTCGCGCATCCGCTTCGATGGGCTTTGGCAGCATCCCGACTTCGTGAAGCTCTGGGCCGGCGAGACGATCTCGGTCTTCGGCTCATTGATCGGCCGGACGGCGCTGCAATTCACCGCCATTCTCGTTCTCGATGCACGACCTTTGCAGATCGCGACACTCCTCGCCATGGGTATCGTGCCCGAGCTGATTTTCGCGCCTTTCGTGGGCGTCTGGGTCGACCGCCTCCGGCGCCGTCCCATTATGATCGCCGCCGACCTTGGCCGGGCAGCTCTGCTCGCCTCAATCCCGGCAACCTACGCCTTCGATGCTCTGACAATGGAGCAGCTGTACGTGGTGGCGTTTCTGACAGCAATTGCTGGAGGGCAACAGCAAGCTAACCGCAAGTGAGTCAGCGGCTGAGGTCGGAGCGTTTGGTACGGCCGGGTGGCTCGTTCAAGTCTTCAGCGGTCCGATCGCGATCCTGATAGATGCGGTGTCCTTTCTCTTCTCCGCGTTCTTCATTGGGCGAATCAACAAGATGGAAAACTCGCCGGCGCCCAAAGGGGAGCGCATCGGGATTATCCGCGAGGCGCAGGAAGGAATTCGGACCATTCTGGACAACCGATTCCTCAGAGCGACGATAGTAAGCGAATGCCTGAACCACTTCGCATTCGGAATGTTCGGCGCGGCCTTCGGCTTATACGTCATTCGAGTGCTCAATTTCCAGCCAGGTGTTCTCGGCATGATTTATGCGGTCGGCGGCGTGAGCTCGCTTGTCGGGGCAGTCTTCGCTTCGCGGGCAGCCTCGCGGCTCGGTATAGGCCCTTCGATGGTGGCCGGGCTCGCATTCATTGGTGCGTCGATGCTTCTCGTGCCCCTGGCCCCTGGAGGGGCGGTCCTGGCGGCAGCCTTCCTGGTGGCTCAGCAGCTGGGCGACGGGGGCTTCATCGTCTACAGCATCAACGAGGTCAGCTTGCGCCAGACGATAACGCCCGACCGCCTGCTCGGGCGGGTCAATGCCGCCTTCGAGATCTGCGCCCACGGTGTATTGCTGCTCGGCATTCTGGCCGGAGGCGGTCTGGGTGAGACGCTCGGGCTGCGCGGTACGCTGACGCTCGCCTCCGTGGCGATGCTGCTCGCCGCGCTGTGGCTCGCCGCCTCGCCGGTGCGCGGACTACGAGCCTCGCCAGCCGAACCTGCAGAACACCCAGCACCGCCACTGCCGGAAGCGGGGCCGGTAATATGATTCTAGAAAACACGTAAGTACAACCGAAAAAGGCAAAAAACGAAATCCCCGATTTAGTGACAAACCACCTCGGCTCGCCTAGACTGCGAGCGTGATGAAATACGAGACGCTAAAGGTCGAGCGCCAGGATGCTCTGATGCTGGTGCGGTTCAACCGGCCGGAGAAAAAGAACGCCATCAACCGGCAGATGCATCTCGAGGTGCAGGCGGTCTGCCGAGCGCTGGCTGACGACTTCGAGACCCGAGTGGTGATCCTCGGGGGTGAGGGCGGCGTCTTTTCGTCCGGGGCGGACACGAGCGAGTGGCGCGAATCAGCGTCGGCCAACGAGCTGGAAGTCCGGCACATGTCTGGAATCGGGAGTCGCACTTCAGCGGCGATCGAGGGGCTCGACCAGATCACGATCGCGTCGGTCCAGAGTTTCGCCATCGGCGGCGCGCTGGTCCTCGCGGCGTGCTGCGACCTCCGGGTCGCCGGGGAATCGGCGTGGTTTTCGATTCCCGAGGTTGAGCTCGGCCTGCCGCTCGGCTGGAACGCGCTTCCTCGCCTCGCCCGTGAAATGGGCCACGCGCGCGCACTCGAATTGACGATCACGTGCGATCGGTTCAGCGCGGAAAAGGCCTATGAGTACGGTCTCGTTACCCACGTTTCCGCCGATGAGGAAGAGGAGCGGATGGCGCGTGAGCTTGCCGAGCGCATCATCGCGAACCCGCCGCTGCCTGTCGCGCTAACGAAAGCGACGATGAAATCGCTGAAGCGAGGCAGCGAGATGGGCGACGCCGTCTACAGCGACGCCGATCTACTGCTGTACAGCCGGCTCCTAGCGCAGCGCCGCCGCCGCCTCGAGCAGCAAGGCCGCGCCTAACGCCCGGTAGACGCGTCCCCGTCGAATGAATCGCTTACCCGGCCCATCGATAAATCTTTCGTTGTTGATTCGTAACACCAACCTCGCGTCCACGTCTTTAGTTCAGACGAGTGGGACAGTCCCTATAGACCGGGGTGAGATGACAGAAACCGCAGAGACCCGTAAACGGGGTCATAGCGCCTTGGAAGTCCCATACCCTTCCAAGGTGCGCCTGCCTGTCCGCCGCCCGGCGATCGTAAGGCGCCGGCGCCTCATAGAAGCGATTTCGCACGCACGCGAGCGAAGGATAACCTTGGTGAGCGCTCCAGCGGGCTACGGCAAGACTACGCTTCTCCTGGACTTTGCGCAGGGCGCGAGGGACCCGGTCTGCTGGTATAGCCTCGACGAGCGTGACCGTGACCCCGGCATGTTCCTGCGTTATCTGGTTGCTTCGGGGCGCGAGCGGCAACCGGATTTTGCCTTCGAGCTGGCCGCCGCCGTTGCGATGGGCGACCCGGTTGAACCTGAGCGCGCAGTAGAGCTGCTAGTCTCAGCTATGCAAGCGGGTCCGCCCTTGACGTTTATCCTTGATGACTTCCACTTCCTAGACGAGGCGGAGCCCGAACTGACGCAGATAATCGAAGGCTGGCTCTACCGCCTGCCCCCGGACTGCCACGTCATCCTCTCCGGGCGGACGCAGCCCCAGCTCGGAATACTTCCGCTCATGTCTGTCCGCCAGGAGGTGGACACTATCGGCGCGACCGATTTTTCCTTTACCTGCGAAGAAGTCGTGCATCTCTTTCGCGATGTGCTCCGAAGGGAAGTCTCGCTCGATGACGCTCAGCACCTGGCCGACGTATCGGAAGGGTGGGCAGGCGCGCTCGTCTTGCTGGCGGACAGGGTGCAGATGAGCCGAACGGCCATTTCGCTCGAGCACCTTCGCGGCTCGGACACGCTGTTTCAGTACGTCAAGCTCGAGCAGTTCGATCCGCTACCAAACGACCTCAAGGAGTTCCTGACCGGCAGCGCGATACCGCGCTGGCTGGATGAGCAGTTCTTGGACGAACTGCTCGCTGTAACGGACGCCGAGGCCCGCCTAAATCAGCTGCGACGGTTGAACCTGTTCGTCCTAACGGAAGAAACGAACGGTAGGCGCACTCGCTATCACCGGCTGTTCCGCGCGTTTCTCGTAAGTCACCTCCGCAGCCAGCAGCCGGAGCGCTTCCGCGAGCTGAATCTTCGGGCCGCCGAGCTGATGGAGAAAGCCGAACAGTGGGAAGAGGCGGTCTATCACTACATCCAGGCGGGCGGCTGGGAGCGCATCGTGCAGGTGACGGACCGTGTGGGCTGGCAAATGTTCGAAGAGGGACGCTGGGACACGCTGGCCGAATGGCTCGATGCGGTACCAGACGAGCAACTCGCGCGACAGCCGAAGCTAATGCTCTGGAAGGCTCGCATCTTACACAACGTGAGCCAGATTGACCTTGCGCTCAATCTCCTTTGGCGCGCTATCGCTTCGTTCGAGGCGAGCCAGGAGTGGGCGCTGCAGGCGGAAGCGCTGGTAATCGAAGGTATGTGCCTGCGCGCGAAGGGGGACCACGAGGCCTCCAAACAGGCGCTAAAGAAGGCTGAAGCGCTTCTCCTGGCACACGATGGACCGGCGCCCCTACTTACGGAGGCAAGAAAGCAGCTGGGCATTTCACTCAACTGGTGCGGCGAGCTCAAGCAGGCGGAGACCGAACTACGGGGCGTTCTCGATATTTACGAAGCAAAAGGAGACGTCTACAACGTAGCCGCGGTTGCGGACGACCTTGCCATCGCGCTCGCTCAGATGGGTCGGCTCGCCGACGCGGCCATCTATTTCGAACGGGCGAGACAGTGCTGGCTGAAGCTCCGCAACGATGCAGCCCACCTGCGCACCGTCAACAACTTGGGCGTGCTCTATTACCTCCAGGGCGAGTTTGACCAGGCCGAAACGGCGCTTCGGGAAGGACTGGATAGGGCCGGGCCTCTCAGCAACGCGAGGCCCGAAATGTACCTCCGTCAAAATCTAGCTGATGTTAAACGGGACCGGGGCGAGTACGCACTGGCAAACGAACTCTACTTTGAAGCGCTGCGATTGGCTCAGACAATGGACGAGGTGCTAATCAGCAGCTATATCTCCGACGGTGTAGCAAAGACCTATCGGTTGATGGGAGACGCGGCCAACTCCGAGGCGTGGGCCCAGCGGGCCCTTGCATTGGCTGAAGAAAAGGGGGGGACTCTCGAGCTCGGGGTCTCGTCGACAACTCTCGGTCTAATTAAGCGCGACTCCGGTGATCTAAAGGCAGCCACGGCCGCGATCGAGCGCGCCGTCAACCTGCTGAGGGACAGTGACGCCAAGCGGGAGCTGGCGACCGCATTATTTCACCTGGCAAGCGTACATTTCTCGCTGAAGCGTAAAAAGCTGGCGCTGGAGGCGCTCGAGGAAGTGGCAACACTGGTTTCGGAGCTGGGATACGACCACTTCGTGCGCCTGGAGGCGGCGCGCAACCCGCTTCTCGTACAGTACGCTGCGGCCAATAAGCTTGCCGGGGAATACTTCGGGCGGCTGCTCAAGACGATGAAGGGCCCGCGAAAAGCGGCCGCGCCAGTGCAAGCTGAGGCGATTGAATCACAGCCCGAGGCGCAGATCGAGGCCGCGGTCCATGCCTATGGGTTCGGAAACGTGAGAGTAGAGCTTGCCGGCCGGGAAATCACGGACCTCGAGTGGAGAAGCGAGAAGAGCAAGGAGATGTTCTTCTTCTTCCTCTGCAACAGGAGACCGCTGCGCAAAGAGGAGATCGTCGCCGCTCTCTGGCCCGACCTTCCGGACGAGAAAACGACAAGCGCGTTCCACTCGAACATGTACCGGCTACGCAAGGCCTTATACTCGGAATGTATCGCCAAAGACTCGGGGCGCTACATCCTTGACCCGCGAAGCGAGTTCGCGTTTGATGTCGAGCGCTTCCAGCAGCTCCTGGCGGAAGCGGGTCGCGTGTCGAAGGGTAGCGCTGAAGCGACTGCTCTGATGGAGGAGGCGCTTGCGCTCTACAGCGGGTCATTTGCCATGGACTTCTACTCGGAGTGGGCGGAGACGCTGCGGTGGCAGCTGGCTGAGCAGCACATGAGCATTTTGACGACACTCGCCACTGTGTTCAGCGACGCGAAAGAGTACAAGCGGAGCGCGGACATCTGCCAGCGGATCCTGGAGCTCGATGAGTATAACGAAGCGGCCTGGTACCGGCTGATGAGCAATTATGTTCTTTCTGGCCAGAGCGAAGCAGCCAAGTTCTGCTACAAACGCTACGTACAGGTGCTTGGGGCCGAAGAGATGGGTGACGATGTGGCCAGCTTCGACGAACTGCAGCGGCAGATAGCCAGCGGCAGATAACGCAACCACTGCCTTACCCCGATTCTCTCGGTCGGCCATGTCAGATCTGGGCCATGCAGGGAATGTGGAAATACCCTTCATCGGCCTGCGGCGCCAGAAATCATGGCTGGCCGAACTCGCTACAAATTGGAGACGCGCGATTGCCCCGGTCTCCTTGTCCTTCCGCGTATAACGCCGCGCTCATAATAGGCGACTGCCTCTTCCGGCTATCCCCTTCTCTGCCCGCATTCCTTCCGGCGAGATTTCGGCGAGAGCGCTTTGAGAGACTCGGACCAGAAAGAGAACCGGCAGTCGAGGAGACGAAGCGATGGACCTTAGCGCAAAGACGATACGGCTTCACTGGGTGGTGACGCTCGTTGCCGTAGCACTGGCAACGGTGGCTGCGCAGAGCCCTTTCTTCTAAGGCAGAAGTAGACGGCAAACTAAGCACCATTTCTCGTCCGGACCGCTATGGCGAGTTTCCGGCGAGATTTTGGCGAGAACCACCTGAGAAACTAGCGACAGACGAGAGAACCGAGATCCGAGGAGAACGAACGATGGACCTGATCACCAAGACGGCAAAGCTCAACTGGATTGTCACTCTGCTCGCTTTGACGCTTGCAGCCGTCGCCGCCCAGAGCCCGCTCTTCTAGCCGGCGTATGCGAGCACGTGCGCTCGTCGTCGCTGCGGGATCAATTCTGGCGGTCGCAGCGGCAGGAGCCATCCGTTTAGACATACCCTCAACCGAATCAATTACCCCGGTCGTTGCTGCCTGCTCCGTCCAGGGGACGGGCTGCGAAGAGCCTTCCCTGGACGGTGGCGGGCAGTTCGTCATTAGCCACGACGTCCTCCTGGGCGGCTGCGCGACAGCCGACTTGCACCTGATGCGCTACATCTCACAGGAACCCGGTGCTACGTCGTTAGTCGCGACGTGGTGCGGGTGAACCGGGTCCGGCCCTGACGGCTTCGCCGGCCATTCGCCCTTGGTTTGTTGACGATAACCCGCCAAACTGTAAGAAGTTTGCAATCTTTTCCGGAATCTGTCTAGTAGAGCATTGACAGGCCAATATATTGGCCATCTAATGAAACCACCATATATGAGGTAATCGCCTCAGAAGGGGGGTTTCGGGATGGTCGCACGGTTAGCCTCACTTCTCATCGTTTGCGCGGTTGTGGCTTCTGCAGTCGCCGGCTTCATGCCGTAGAGGCATCGCCTAACGAAGCAAACGAAGAGCCCACTGGTTCCGCGCGCGCTGCCTGAGTTCGTGGGGAGCCTGTGAAGCGCGAACTGCGCCTGCACTTCCCCAGGGTGCATATCAGGGCGGGAGTGCTGGCGCTTTTTGCTTTGGCAATGCAAGTCATCGCCATATTCGCCCCCCTTGGATTCGACGATGTGCCAAAGCGGTTGTTGTTCGAAATGTCGTACGTGGTTCTTATCTTCTTCGCGATCGTCAATCTCCCTCGTCCCGGCTTTCTGATCATTGGCGTCGGGTTGCTTTTGAATTTTCTGCCGATCGTAGCGAACGGCGGGTTGATGCCGGTCACCGCCGTGAGCCTCGCGAAAATAGACCAGCTCCACCGGATCGACGGTCGTGCCGAAGGCGATGCTATACCGCGGACGAAGAACGTCTTGAAGAACAAGGATGACGCCAAGTTCTACGTGCTCTCCGACCGGCTGGTATTCGACAACCCGGTCTATGTTCCGATCCTGAGCATCGGCGACCTGGTAATCGGGACCGGGCTGGTCGTCACGCTGGGCGACTTGTTCCTGCCGCGGGTGCAGCGTTCGCGGCGAGCGCCGGCGAAGCCTTCCCGCGCGAACCTCTAGACCGTCATCGAACGTATACCTTTCGGGCGCGACGTACGTTTATATGTCGGGAAACGTTTCGGCACAGTCAAGCGTCTCATTTGTAGCGTCCGGCCGAACAGCATAATTTTCGCTGTTGCGCGAGCCAGGCGTTGAATCGAATAATTTGAAGGAATATATTTGAGAGTGCTATAGGCGGGTGCGCGAAGGGGTTAGGTCGAAAGGAGACAGCGACATGAGTTTCCTTAAGCAGCGCGGTTATCTCTTATCCCTCGTGGCGATCGGGACGATACTGGCGTTCGCTGCTTGCGGCAGCAGTGACGAGAACAAAACTGGGGGCACGACGTCACCCGGCGGAGGTGGGGCGGGTGAGCGAATCCAGGGTGGCACACTTACTGTGCAGAACCTCGAACCCCAGTCCACAGACCCTCATTTTTCGAACTTTGTCCAGGACATATCCCTCGAGCGCATGTTGTGGCGCGGTCTGTACACGTTGGATAAGGACAACAAGCCCCAGCCCGCAATGGCTGACGGCGAGCCTACGGTGTCCTCTGATGGCTTGACTTACACAGTCAAGGTCAAGGAAGGCCTGAAGTGGTCAGACGGACAGCCGCTTACGGCAAAGGACTTCGAGCTCGCGGTTTTGCGGGCTTGCAATCCTGATATTGCCAGTAACTACCAGTCGTTCGTCACGAACATTGTGGGCTGTGATGAGTACTTTGGTGCAAAGGGGACGAAGGACGCTCCGAAGACTCCGACGCCTGAAGAACTTGAGGCGCTGAAGAATGCAGTGGAAGCGAAGGCTACGGGCAACACGGTCGAGTTCACGCTGAAGACCGCCCAGCCGACCTTCAAGCTGCTCCTTTCGATGTGGACCTACTTCCCGGTGCCCTCCCATCTGCTACCGGACCCGGGCGCGAAGTGGCCGGCACCGCCCAGCACAAGCCTTGCATACAACGGGCCGTACATGATCCAGGACTACAAGCCGCAGGACAGCGCAGTCCTGGTCCCGAACCCCAACTGGTCGGCACCGAATGGGATCAAGCCAACGCTGGACAAGATCGTGATCCGTTTCATCGAGAAGGACGATGTCTCTAACAACGCTTACCGCAACGGCGAGCTAGATGTCGTCGCGGCGGACATCGCCAACCTGGATGCTGTCAAGTCTGAGTTCGGCAACGAATTCTTCCAGGCGATCCTCCCGGGAACCAGGGCGGTTGAGATGGAGCTGAAGCACCCGCCGCTGGATATATTCGAGTTCAGGCTGGCGCTTTCGCAGGCGATAGACCGTGATCAGATGATCAAAGTCTGCTGCGGCGGAGCATACGTTCCGACGACGACCTTCCAGCCGGAGGGCGTGGGCGGCGCCGCGCCGGATGCGTTCCAAGAGCAGATCGGCTACAACCCGGACAAGGCAAAGGAAAACCTGGCAAAGGCCCGAGAGAAGTTCGGGAAGGATTTCCCGAAACTCACCGTGCTCGTGCGGGATACCCCCGAGGGGAAGGCTCAGGCGGAGTTCTTGCAGAATGTCTGGAAGACGACGCTCGGTATTGAAACCGAGATCCAGCAGGCCGACTCTCCAACGCGTTCGAAGCGCCTGAACGGCCACGACTATGAATTGGCGCCGAGAAGCGGATGGATCCAGGACTACCCCGATCCCGAAGACTGGATGGGACATGCGGCCGGGCTGTTCACCACTGGCGGCAGCAACAACACCTCGGCGTGCAGCGATCCCGAGGTGGACGCGCTTGCGGACAAGGCCCAGACCAACACGAACGACTCGGAGCGCCGGGATCAATACAAGAAAATAAACGAACTCGTCACGACGAGACTGTGCGGCTACGCACCTACTTATCATGAGGCTAATAACAACATTCTTAAGCCCTATGTCGTAGGCATGAAGGAGAACTCGACCGCGCAGGACACAAGACTCCCAGGCGACTGGATAGCAGAGGCTTGGGGGCGCTCGAAGTAGAGAGAGACTGCAGTCGTGAAGGGATACGGGAGCCCGATGGGGGCTCCCGTATTTCTTTTTCCGCTGGTTAGCACGATAATGCGACTACCATGACCGGCTACGTGATACGCCGAGTCCTGTGGATGATTCCCGTCTTGTGGGCGGTGGCCACGATTACCTTCATCCTCATGCACATCGTGCCGGGGGGGCCGTTCGATCAGGAGAAACAGCTTCCGCCGGCCGTAGTCGCCAACTTAAACGCAAAGTACAACCTTGACAAAACCTTTTACGAGCAATATGGCCTCTTCTTCTGGGACCTCGCACACGGCGATCTCGGCGTGTCGTTTCGTAGTCAGCAGCCAGTGCTTGATCTGATCAAAGACGGGTGGAAGACGACGGCTCAGTTAGGCGTTGTCACCTTCATCTTTGCCGTCTTCTTGGGGATGTCTCTGGGCACGATCTCAGCGTTAAACCACAACAAACTTCCAGACTACCTAGGCGTATTCTTCGCGACCGCCGGCACGGCGATGCCCAGCTTCGTTATCGGCAGTTTCCTCGTGATCGTCTTCTCAGTAAAACTAGGGTGGTTTGATGTGCTCGGTTGGGAGTTCGGAAATTACCATAAGATGGTGCTTCCAGTTTTGACCCTAGGGGTGCTTCCGGCCGCCTACATCGCCCGTATTACACGAGCGAGCCTGCTCGAGGTCTTGAACCAGGATTACATCCGCACGGCGCGAGCCAAGGGCCTCGCCGAATGGATCGTGGTTATCCGGCACACGATCAAGAACGCAATGGTCCCCGTGCTCACGGTGATTGGGCCGATCTTCGCCTTCCTTGTTACCGGCTCCTTTATCACGGAGACGATATTTCAGATCAATGGTGTTGGCCGGCGGTTTGTCGCGGCTGTCTCTGAACGGGATTATGGGCTGATCATGGGGACAACCCTCTTCTATGCCGCCGTTATTGCGATCGCCAATTTGATTGTCGACCTGTTGTACGCAGTCGTGGACCCGCGGATCCGTTACCAGTGAGGTCGTCCTAGGTTGCAAGCGCAAGAAGCCGTCGAACGCGAATGGCTCGTCGGGGGGGAGCTCAGGAGGCGGGAGCGAGGCCTCTGGAGCGATGCCTTCCGGCGGCTGATAAAGAATCGCTTGGCGATGATGGCGCTAATAGTCCTGGCGGTTTTGCTAATCGTTTCGATTCTCGGAAACACCGTCGGCGGCGTTCAGCGTTACAGCCCCTCGGCCCAGGACTACACGCACATTCAGGAGGGTCCTTCAAGTCATAATTTCTTTGGCACAGACAATCTGGGGCGAGATACATGGGCGCGCGTCCTGGAAGGTACGCTCATCTCGCTTCAAGTTGGACTGGGCGTACAGGTCATAGTGCTGGCGATTGGACTTTTCGTGGGTGGCACGGCCGCGCTGGGCGGGCGGACGCTCGACAACATCATGATGCGTATGACCGATCTCTTCTACGCTTTCCCCGACCTTCTCGCGATCATTCTGCTCAGGGCCGCCTTCGTGGATCGCGACCTGCCTCTCGTGGGGCACGACACATCCCAGCGTCTGCTCGTGATCTTCGCAATCTCATTCGTTGCCTGGGTGACAGTAGCCCGCCTCGTGCGCGGTCAGATGCTTTCGCTCAAGGAGCGCGACTTCGTCATTGCCGCGCGATCCATGGGCGCTTCCTCGTTCCAAATCGTCTTCAAGCACATGCTTCCTAATACGCTTGGTCCTGTGATTGTCGCTATCGTCTTCGGCATCCCGCTGGCGATCTTCGCAGAAGCGGTCCTCGCTTACATAGGAATTGGGCTCCCGCCGCCTACGGCGAGCCTTGGACGGCTCATCTATGATGGCTACGCATACATCCGGTCAAACATCTACCTTGTTCTGTTCCCGGCCTGCACCCTGGCGCTATTAATGCTCTGCTTCACGTTCCTCGGCGACGGGCTAAGGGACGCTCTCGACCCGCGGGCGCGCTAGCCCGAGAGGGGTCCCGGGTCGAGGCGGGGCGCCGTCATTTTCGCGGCGTCGAGCAGTTGGTTGAGTTGGTCCTCGGACAAGTCTGTCTTTTCGCGCGCGACCTCGCGGATGGTGCGCCCAGTCCTCGCCGCTTCCTTGGCGACGTCAGCCGCGGCGTCGTAGCCAATGGCCGGCACCAAGCCAGTAGCGAGCATCAGTCCGCGCTCGACTATCTCCGGGCCGCGAGGCGTGGCGCCTAGGCCCTCAACGCAGCGCTCAGTGAAGTTCTGGCTCGCGGAAGCCAGGAGTTCGATCGCCTCGAGCAGATTGTATGTCGCCACTGGCAGCATCAGGTTGAGCTCAAAATAGCTGCCCTGCGCTGCCTGAGCGATTGCGGCGTCGCAGCCTATCACCTGCGCGCTCACCTGGATCAGCGATTCGGCGATGACCGGATTGACTTTGCCGGGCATGATCGAGCTGCCAGGCTGCACCTCCGGCAGCGCCAACTCGCCGAGGCCGGCGCGCGGGCCCGAGCCTAGCCAGCGGACGTCGTTCGCGATCTTTTGAAGGCTGACGCCGACGGTACGCAGGGAACCGCTCGCCTCGAGAACGGCGTCCAGAGTGCTCTGCGCCTGAAAGTGATTATCGCTCTCACGAATGGCCACCCCCAGTTCCTGCGCCAGCACGGTGCAGACGCGCGAAGCGAACTCCGGGTGCGTGTTGATGCCAGTGCCGACGGCGGTGCCACCCAGCGCGACTTCCGATAGCTCTTCTTGGGCGCGACGGAGGCGTTTGATCCCGCGCTCGATCTGGCCCCCATAACCGAGGAACTCCTGGCCGAGACGGATCGGCGTTGCGTCTTGAAGGTGAGTGCGGCCGGTCTTAACGACATCCCAGAACTCCTTTGACTTCGATTCAAGAGCGATTTGGAGCCGCTGCAGAGCGGGGATGAGGCGTTCCTCTATCTCGAGCAGCGCCGAGATGTGGATGGCGGTCGGGATTACATCATTCGAGGACTGACCCAGGTTGACGTGATCGTTTGCATGGATGGTCTTGGAGCCGCGCTCACCGCCCATGATTTCGCTCGCCCGGTTCGCGATGACCTCGTTGGCGTTCATGTTCGTCGACGTGCCGGACCCGGTCTGAAAGACGTCGACCACGAAGTGCTTGTCGAGCTTGCTATCTGCGACCTCTTTCGCCGCAGTCGCAATCGCATCGGCGATGCGTGGTTCTAACAGGCCAAGGTCAGCGTTGACGCGGGCGGCCGCGAGTTTGATGAGGCCGAGGGCGCGAATGAACGGCCGGCCCAGGCGAAGGCTGCTTATAGGGAAATTGAGGACGGCGCGCTGAGTTGAGGCTCCATAGTAGGCGTCTGCCGGGACGTCCATTTCCCCCATCGAGTCCTTCTCCTTGCGTACCGGCCCGTCGCTCATTACCGGTCGCATCATATCTTGAGGGCGAACAAAGAAGGAAGGCGATTGCCGTGCGATAATTCGGGCGTGGGCGGCGAAGAACTGGCGATCAACGGCGGGCCCAAGGTGCGGGAGCGCCCGTACCCGCCGTGGCCGGTTCTTGGAGACGAAGAGGTGGCTGCAGTCACTGAAGTCCTTCGCTCCGGCAAACTCACGCAGCTGACGGGCGACCACGTCGCGGCTTTTGAGGCGGCGTTCGCGGGCTGGCACGGCGTCGACCATTGTGCGGCGACGAGTTCCGGTACGACCGCCATCCATGCGGTGCTCGTCGCTCTCGGCGTGGGGCCGGGCGATGAAGTGATCGTGCCGGCGCACACATTCATCGCATCGGCCACGCCGGTGCTGCACCAGCGCGCGAGGCCGGTGTTTGCCGACGTAGACGCGAGGACGTTCTGTATATCGCCTCACAGCGTGGCTGAGCGGATTACGGAGCGGACGAAGGCGATCATCGCGGTGCACCTGAACGGTCACCCGGCAGATCTCGACGCGCTCCTTGCGTTGGCCAAGCCACAAGGTATCGCGGTCATCGAGGATGCCGCGCAGGCGCACGGAGCGCTGTACAAGGACGGGAAAGTGGGGACGATCGGCCGAGCCGGGTGCTTCAGCTTCTGGGAGGACAAGATCATCACTAGCGGCGGCGAGGGCGGCTGTGTGATCACGAACGACGACGAATTAGCGGAGCGGATGCGGCGCATCCGTCATCACGGGGAACAGCCGATTGAGGGTGAGCGCAGCTACTATCACGCCGAGTTGGGGTATAACTATCGCATGTCGTCGTTGCAGGCGGCGACCGGGTTGGCGCAACTGGGGAGGCTGGAAGAATATCTCGAGGCGCGCAGGCGGAATGCAGCCTTCCTGACGGAGCATCTGGCGGAGAGCGTGTCGGTTGATCCTCCTTTCGTAGCCGATGAATGTGTCCACAGCTATTACAAGTACATCTGCCGGCTGAAGCCTGAGACCGGAATAGGTGTCGATTGGTTTGTGAACGCCGTAGCGGCTGAGGGCATTCCGGTCTCTCGCCGGTACCCAACTCCGCTAACCCGGCAACCGGTGTTCCGAGATGCGGGGTACGGCAAGCAACCGTGCCCGATCGCCGAGAAGCTTAGTGGGGAGCTGTTCACGCTGCTCGTCCATCCGACGGTGACGCTCGATGATATGGGTGACGTAGCAACGGCGATAAGCAAGGTTGGCCGGCTGGCGAGGGCAAGCGCTGAGGCTCGCAGCCGGGATGACGCGCCGGAGGCTGTCCAGCGCGTACTGGAACGGCTCTCCCGGGCCGTCTTCATCAACAAAGAGGATGTACAGAACCGGCTAGTGGAGTTCTGCCTGACAGCGCTCGGCTGGCGGCTTGACTCCACGAACACGCAAGTATGGCTGCCGGTTTCGCAGCACATGGCGAGTTTGTGGGACTTGCCTTCCGCGCAGACCAAGCGCGACTACGTGCTATCCGCTCGCGGCGTGCAAGTATTCCACATCGAAGCGAAGCACAAGTGGCGGCGCTTCGCGGTCGACCTAGATACGTTCCTCGACCGGATCAACCGCGGTGACTGGGACGACACGCGTCGTGAGGGGCCGAACAGGGAGCTTGGAGTGTTGCTGTGGGCGGCGCAGGAGGCCGACGCCCGGCGAGCCGCGTTGATCGATGAGAAGCGCCTACTGGTGTTCGAGCAAAACGGCGAATGGAGGCTCGCCCGGGAGGTGGACCTCTTTGTTGACCCGACCGACCGCGTCTGTGCAGCCTTCATGCTACTCGCACCGCCTTAGGGTCGCTTGCAACACGCCCGATCACAACGCAACATCAGGTATATGGAGCCCCACTCATGACGCGTCCGTGGCGTGCCCGCCGCTTGCGGTTGCTCCGGCAGCACGCCGAAGTTGATCCCACCGCAGAGCTGGCGGCACCCGAAATCGGGGAGCCAGCTGCGCCCTCGATCGAGGTTGCCCGTACGACGCGGTTGAGCGAGACGTTTCGGGCGCTGCGGCACCGCAATTACCGGCTGTTCTATACCGGGCAAGCGATTTCGCTGACAGGGACGTGGATGCAGACGGTGGCCCAATCGTGGCTCGTCATCGAGCTGACGGATTCGAAGGCGGCGCTGGGGATTGTCACGACACTCCAGTTCCTGCCGATCACGATCTTCGTGCTACCGGCGGGAGTGATTGCGGACCGCGTCAATAAGAGGGACCTCATCCTCGCCACGCGCGCCCTGGCGATGGTCCAGGCGTTACTTCTGGCAGTCCTGGTAGCGGCCGGCAGCGTCCAGCTGTGGCATGTTTACCTACTGGCGCTCATGCTTGGGGTGTCCAACGCTTTTGAGCAGCCGACACGGCAAGCGATGATCGTGGAGATGGTGGGGAAGGACGACCTGATCAACGCCGTGGCGCTGAATTCCGGGCTCTTCAACGGGGCGCGGCTTGTTGGTCCTTCGGTCGCGGGCGTGATGATCGCGGTGGCCGGGACCGAAGCAGCGTTCGCGATTAATGCGGTCAGCTTCATACCAAGCATCCTGGCGCTTACCATGATGGATTTGAGCGAACTCAAGGTAAACGATCGGCCAGTCGCGCGAGCCAATCCGCTCAGAGAGCTGCGGGAGGGCCTCTAGTTTGTACGACGCACGCCGGCGGCGCTGATGATCATTATCATCGCTTCATTCCTGGGCACCTTCGGCTACAACTTCATAACGGTGCTGCCTCTCGTCGCCCGGTACGTGCTGCAGGGCGATTCGGTTGACCTAGGATTCCTGACCGCTGCGCTCGGACTGGGGGCCTTTCTATCGGCCCTGGTGATCGCGGGCCAGCGGCGGGCGACGCGTTCCCAGCTGTTTGTGGGCGGCGCGTTGTTCGCACTGCTGCTCGGGGCGGTTGCCCTTAGCGAGTCATTTTACCTGTCGATGCTGTTCCTCTTTCTCACTGGAGTGGCGAACATCATCTTTGCGGCAACTTCAAACACGTCGCTGCAACTGGCGACGCCCGATCACCTGCGTGGCAGAGTCATGGCGCTGTATATGCTGCTTATTGCCGGGTCCACGCCTATCGGAGCATCGCTGACGGGGTTCATGGCCGAAGTGTTGGGTGTACGGGTGACCATCGGACTGCTGGCCGGTGCCTGCCTGGTCGGCGTCGCCGTCGGCTTCCTGTATTACGTTACGCATCGAGAGGAGGTCGAGGCGACGGCACAAGTGTCGGCGGTTGTCGCGACGGTACCTTGACCGCCGGTTCCTATCCTCATGCGCACGTCAAACGAGGCGATGACAAGCAATAACTTTCCCGTAATCGTCGGCGCGGCCCAGCTCACAAACCATCCGAAGGCCATCGACCAGACAATCGAGCCGCTGGAGATGATGGAGCGGGTGGCGCGCGAGGCAGAGAATGACGCGGGCGGGCTGGGCTTGCTGGAGAAGCTCGACTCTGTCCAGGTCGTTAATTTCATGTCGTGGTCGTATGCGGACGCGCCGGGAATGCTCGCCGCTCGTCTCGGCGCGACGCCGGCCCACACGGTTTACTCCAGTATCGGCGGGGAGACACCGCAGCGACTGGTTAACGAGACCGCCCAGGCCATCGTGGAGGGCCGCATTCGCATAGCACTGCTCGCCGGGGCCGAGGCGCTCGAATCGAGGCGGTTGTCGCGTAAGCTAGGCATGCAACTTTCCTGGTCGCAACGT
The DNA here is from genome assembly GCA_005880075.1 of Chloroflexota bacterium. Taxonomy (GTDB): domain Bacteria; phylum Chloroflexota; class Dehalococcoidia; order SM23-28-2; family RBG-16-64-32; genus CF-163. Next base: position 17,955 of record VBJT01000001.1, on the reverse strand, counting down.
GAGACACCAGGACGAACCGACGGCGACAACCGCCCCGGCTTCAACGAGGTCGAGGCGCGCCACGGTGCCACCATGCCGACACGCGTTTACCCGCTGTTCGAGAACGCCATTCGGGCGAACCTCGGCCACTCGATTGAGGCACATCAAGTCGGGCTGGGCGAGCTCTGCTCTCGTTTCGCAGCCGTCGCGGCGGGGAACCCGTACGCCTGGTTTCCCGTTTTGCACTCCCCAGAAGAGATCGCTTCGGTGCGCGCGGACAACCGCATGGTCGGCTTTCCGTACCCGAAGCTGATGAACGCGATTATCGAGACCGACCAAGCAGCGACGCTGATCATGACCGGGTTCCAGACAGCCCGCGAACTTGGCATTCCGGAAGACCGCTGCGTGTACCTGCGCGGTTGCGGCGATGCAACAGACAAGTGGTTCGTCAGCGAGCGAGTGGACTATCATTCGTCGCCCGCGATTCGCGCTGCCACACAGCGCGCGCTCGCCATGGCGGGAATCGGCGTGGACGACGTCGCGAGATTCGACCTTTATTCTTGTTTCCCGTCCGCGGTGCAGATGGGGCTGGAAGCGCTTGGGCTCAGGCCAGACGATCCCCGGCCGCTGACTGTTACTGGTGGGTTGCCGTATGCCGGCGGCCCCGGTAATAACTACGTGATGCATTCCATTGCGACAATGGTGCGGCATCTACGTGAGGCGCCCCGCGAGTACGGCCTCGTGACGGGCCTCGGCTGGTTCGCGACAAAGCATTCGGCCGGTGTGTACAGCGCGGGACCGCCGGACGACGAATGGAAGCGAACACCGCCCGCCGTCGACCAGCGAGAGGTCGACGCGATGGAAAGTCCGCCGTTCGCCGAGCAGGCGGAGGGCGAGGCGAGGGTCGAGACCTACACCGTCATATTCAACCGTGAGGGCGAGCCGGAGCAGGGAATAGTCATCGGAAACCTGGGCGCCGGCTCCCACGCGCGGTTCTTCGCCAACACGCCGCCTGAGCGGGATTTGATGCTCGCAATGACGCGCGAGGAGTTCGTCGGGACACGAGGGCGGGTCGCCTCGGATGATGGGCGGAACTTATTCAAGCCGTCTTAGGAGACATAAAATCAAACCAAGTTCCTACCCCATGCTAACGTCCTCATACCCTGTTGGTGCTACAAACGAGCTAGCGCCGAAGCTGCGGCCGATGCTAGCTGCGCTGTAGCTACAGTCCGGCACCGGGCCAGCGATGACATTACAATCGCTGCCCCGCTAGCGGACCGTAACTCGAATGGACGCTTCCTCTTTGTCGGAATCGTTCGACATACTACATCGGCTTCAATAGCAAATGTTGCCGATCCTCCGCGCTACAATGTAAAGTGCCATTCGGCCAGCAACCCGCCTCTGCTGTGCCACGCGAGAAGGAGACAGCGCATGGTCACTGTTGACCCGAAGGCCGGCCCCAAGTACATCTACCGCTTCACCGAGGGCAACGCGCAGATGCGAGAGTTGCTGGGCGGCAAAGGCGCGAATCTCGCGGAAATGACTAACATGGGGCTCCGTGTGCCTCCAGGTTTTACTGTGACCACCGAGGCTTGTATGGCTTATCTAGCTTCGGGCAGGTGGCCTGAAGGCCTCGAAGAGGAAGTCGAAGACCACTTGCGGGACCTTGAGTCAGACATGGGCAAGCGGCTCGGTGACCCTGATGATCCCCTCCTCGTCTCGGTCCGCTCCGGGGCCAAGTTCTCCATGCCGGGCATGATGGACACGGTGCTGAACCTGGGGCTCAACGACGAATCAGTGCGGGGGCTGGCCAGGCAATCGGGCGACGACATGCGCTTCGCTCTCGATTCCTACCGTCGCTTCGTCCAGATGTTCAGCAAGATTGTGATGGAGGTCCCCAGCGAGAGGTTCGAGAGCAAGTTGGACGAATACAAGAAGCGAATGGGCGAGGATGCGGAGGATACCGATCTCGACGCCAGCGACCTTGACGCGCTCCTTGGGGACTTCCGAGCGATCTATCGCGAACATGTCGGGGAGGAGTTCCCGCAGAAACCACGCGATCAGCTGCGCCTAGCCATCGAGGCGGTCTTCAAGTCCTGGAACGGCAAGCGGGCACGCGACTATCGTCGGCAGAATAAGATCTCGGACGACTTGGGCACCGCGGTCAATGTAGTGGCAATGGTTTTCGGTAACCGCGGGATGGACTCGGGGACAGGTGTCGCCTTCACCCGAGACCCGGCGACCGGCGAAAGGGTTCCTTACGGCGATTACCTGCCGAATGCCCAGGGCGAGGATGTGGTCGCCGGGATCCGCAACACACTCAGGCTACATGAGCTTGAGAATCTCGACCCGAAGTCGTACGGCGAGCTCCGCAAAGCCATGGACACGCTGGAGCGGCATTACCGCGATATGTGCGACATCGAGTTTACGATCGAGAAGGGCAAGCTATGGATCCTTCAGACCCGCGTCGGGAAGCGCACGGCGTTTGCCGAGTGGGTGATGGCATACGACATGCTGGAAGAGCGGCTGATCAGTGAAGACGAGGCGCTATTGCGGGTGGATGCGAACCGGCTGGAGCAGCTGTTCAAGCCGGTCATCAAGGCCGACGTTAAGGCAACCGCTCGCTCGATCGCCAAGGGGCTGAACGCGTCGCCTGGCGCGGCGGTTGGGAAGGTAGTGTTCTCAGCTGATGAGGCAGAGGAGCAGGGGCAGCGCGGGGAGCCTGTCATCCTGGTGCGGCGGGAGACCACGCCGGACGATTATTACGGCATGATTCGCTCGCAAGGGATTCTTACCTCAGCGGGCGGCACGAACTCCCACGCGGCCGTCGTCGCCAGAGGAGAAGGGATTCCTGCGGTGTGTGGCGCCGACGGAATCAAGATCGATCTCACGTCGAGGTCGTTCAGCGCCAACGGGACTACTGTTGCCGGCGGAGAGTTCGTGACGATCGATGGTTTTGATGGTGCGGTCTATGTCGGAAAGTTGGAGCTCGAAGCGTCCAAGCTCGAGCGCGCTCGCAGAGGAGATGAAAACGCGCGCAAGGAGAAGATCTGGAAGGCGTTCGCGCGGTTCATGGGTCACGCCGACGGCGCCCGGCGGCTCCGTGTCCGGGCCAATGCCGACACGCCGGAGCAGGCGCAAAATGCGCGCGAGCGTGGGGCTGAGGGCATTGGGCTTTGCCGCACCGAGCACATGTTTCTGGGCGAGGAACGCGTCGCGGCCGTACGCCAGATGATTTTCGCCTCGACGCGTGAAGAAGAGGAGGAGGCATACGCGCAGCTCCTGCCACTGCAGCGCGACGATTTCGTGGGGATCTTCCGTGCGATGGACGGCCTGCCGGTTACCGTCCGACTCCTCGACCCGCCGTTGCACGAGTTCCTGCCCGATCTTACCTCGCTTGCGGTCGAAGTCGCGCTGGCGAAGGAGCGGGGCGAGAACGTAGCAGACCAGGAGCGTGTCCTTGGAAAGGTACGGGAGCTCCACGAAGTCAATCCGATGCTCGGCCTTCGCGGCGTGCGCCTCGGAATTGTGAAGTCGGGCCTCTACGCCATGCAGGTGCGGGCGATCCTTGAGGCCGCCTGCCTGGTCCAAAAAGAGGGCTGCGACGCCAGGGTCGAGATCATGATTCCGCTGGTGGCCACACGCGAAGAGCTCCGGCAGATGCGCGAGGAGCTCGAGCCGGTGGCAGGCGAAGTGCTGAGCCGCGAAGAGGTGGAGCTTTCGCACCTCGAGTGGGGCACCATGATAGAGGTACCGCGGGCGGCGGTGACGGCGCGGGAGATCGCGGAGGTCGCTGAGTTCTTTTCCTTCGGGACCAACGATCTTACCCAGATGGGCTTTGGCTTTTCGAGAGATGATATCGGCAAGTTCCTGAGCATGTACGAGCAGCGCAGACTGCTACCGGCCAACCCGTTCGTCACTATCGACAGGCCCGGCGTCGGGCGCCTGATGAGGATGGCGACCGAGGAAGGCCGCGCGGCCAATAAGGATCTGCACTTAGGCATCTGCGGGGAGCACGGCGGTGACCCGGCGTCTGTCGCCTTCTGCCACGAGATCGGCCTTGACTACGTCTCCTGCTCGCCCTTTCGCGTGGAGACAGCGCGGCTGGCGGCGGCGCAGGCGGCGCTGGCCGACGCGACGACGGGAAAGCGCGACGTCTAGCGAGAGGGAGAATGCTCAACGAGGACGCCCTGTCCGAACTACTCTCGCAGCTCGACGCTGTCGCTAACGCACCGCTTACGGCGTACCAGCGCGAGTTGCGTGCGCAGGGTCTATTGGCGGAATCGGGCGTATCGATCGCGCAGATCGTGAAAGCCATGAGGCGGTACAGCCTGCCGTGGAATCAGAAGAAAGCTGCTGAGTGCGGCCTGCCGGTCGATACATGGCTCGAGGCGACGCGGATCGTTAACCAGTCGCCCGGCCAGTCGCTCTGTGACCTGCTTGATCGGATCCACCAGATGGAGGCCGTCGCCGCAATGTTGCGGGCGGGATACGTTTCAGGCCGGGACGCTCATGGGCGGCTCGTTTGGTCGCGTTGACCCGTAGGCTAGGCGGTTGGCATAATGCGAGTCACTATCTGGAGGTGCTTTGATGCCTGAATCCAACGGCGACCGGATCCTGCGCGTGGACATGACAACGCAAACGACCTCGTTCGATCCATTCCCGGCCGACTGGAAGCTTCTCGGCGGCCGCGCCTTGTCCGCCCGGATTATGCTCGAAGAGTGCGATCCGGAATGCGACCCTCTGGGCCCCGACAATGTTCTCGTAATGGCGCCCGGCGTGCTTTCGGGCACGTCTGCCCCGACTTCGGGACGCATCTCGATGGGAGGCAAGAGCCCGCTGACCAACGGCATCAAGGAGGCGAACGCCGGCGGAAATCCCGGTCAGCACCTGATGAAGCTGAACATCCGGGCGGTCGTAGTGAAGGGTGAGCCAGCCGACCCGGAACGCCGTTATGGCGTGATAGTCGACGATCAAGGCGCCAGAGTAGTGTCCGCGGACGATTACAAGGGAATGTGGAACTACGCCGCCTGCGAGAAGCTCTTCGCGGACCAACCCGCCAGTGCGTCTGCGATCTGCATCGGCCCCGCCGGCGAACTCCAGCTCCGGGGGGCATCGATCCATTGCACCGATCAGGAAAAGCAACGCCATCCAGCCCGCGCGGCTGCTCGCGGTGGGCTCGGGGCAGTCATGGGCTCGAAGGGACTCAAATGGGTGCTCGTCGACCCGGCGCGGGCGCGTCCACGCCAGCCCGCGGACACGCCGGGCTTCAATGCGCTCGTCAAGAACTACAGTAAGGCCTACCGGGACGGACCGCAGATCTTCAAGTACGGGACGTCCGCGATCCTTCCGACGGCGAACCTGCTCAACACGCTCCCCTACAAGAACCGGACGGAGGGGCAGTCGCCTGACGCGGCCAACCTGGCGGGGATGAAGATCGTCGAGAGCTTCGAGGTCCGCGGCGGCGGCATGCACAACTGCATGACCGGCTGCATCGTCCAGTGCAGCAACGTCGTGCACGGGGAGGACGGGAATTACCTGACATCGGCGCTCGAGTTCGAGACACTGGCCCTGCTCGGCTCGAACTGCGGCGTCGACAGCTGGGAGAAAGTGGCTGACCTCGACCGGCTATGCGATGAGATCGGGGTGGATACGATAGAGGCCGGTGCAGCGATCGCCGTGCTGATGGACGCCGGACAGCTGGAGTGGGGTGACGCCGAGGCAATGAAGAAGCTGCTCGCGGACGTTGGGAACGGGACGGACCTCGGGAAGACGGTGGGTAACGGCGCGGCCAGCGTCGGCAAGCGCTTCAACCACGCCCGCGTGCCGGTTGTTAAAGGCCAGGCGGTGCCCGCCTGGGACCCACGCCCGCTGAAGGCGACCGGCGTGACTTACGCAAGCAGCCCGATGGGCGCCGACCACACCGCCGGACTCGTGATCAAACCCGGCATGCCGGAAGACCAGTTCGCGCAGGCATCGCGCGAGTCACAGCTTGTGAACGCGGTCTGCGATTCTTCCGGCTTCTGTCAGTTCCTGCAGCCCAGCCTGAAGGACATCGCGGAGTTCTACAGCCTGCTGTACGGCGAGCCTGTGAAGCCCGAGGATATGGCGGAGGTGGGTTGGCAGTGCCTGCAAGACGAATGGGCGTTCAACGACCGGGCCGGCCTGACCGAAGCGGACGATGATCTCCCCACGTGTCTTCGCGAAGAGGGCGTTGGGCCCGGCGGCATGATGAAGTTCGATGTCTCGGCGGAAATCATCAGGCAGGCGAAGGAAAGAACTCCATGGCGCGAGGAAATGTTCGCGATGAGAGCCACCGGTTAGAAGGTAATCATAAGACGTGAGCGGAGGCGGCCGACAGGCCGCCTCTTTCCTCCATTCGAGGGTAATATAGTCGTAAGCACGCAGACGATGTGAAGGAGGAGCGCCCCATGACCACCGAGACTGCGCCTGCCGCCCCGCAGGCTGTCACCGGCAAGGAGTACCAGCTGCTGATCAACGGCCAGCAAGTTGCTCCTAAATCCGGCGAGATGATGGAGCGGCGCTATCCGGCGAACAACGACGTAACGGTCGCGAAGTTCCCGAAGGCGAGCGAAGAGGACGTCGACGCCGCGATCGAAGCGGCGCGGAAGGCGTTTGACAGCGGTGGCTGGTCGAACGCGCCGGCGCGGAACCGCTCGGCAGTCCTGAGGCGAGCGGCCGACAAGATCCGCGCCGAGCAGAACGACCTCGCAAGGCTGCTAGCCTCGGAAGTCGGTAAGCCGCTGAGCGAGGCAGGAATCGAGGTGTCGCTTACGGCTGATGTGTTCGAGTACTACGCCGGGTTGGCGCTCGACATCAAGGGTCAAGTGGTATCGAACTACGTCAGCGATGCGATCGGTATGATTCTCAAGGAGCCGGTGGGCGTTGTCGGGATCATCACGCCGTGGAACTTTCCGATGCTGCTAGCGACGTGGAAGCTTGCTCCGGCGTTGGCGGTTGGTTGCACCTGCGTGATCAAGCCGGCAACGTACACGCCGTGCACGACGTACGAGCTGGGCCGCATCTTGACTGAGGCGGGCGCGCCGGCGGGGGTCGTGAACGTCGTGACGGGGTCCGGCAAGACCGTGGGCGACCGGATAGCCGCTTCTCCGCTGGTGGACAAAGTGGCGTTTACGGGCTCGACCGAGGTCGGGCAGCAGGTGATGCGGGCGGCAGCGAGCAACGTGAAGAAGATCTCGCTGGAGCTGGGCGGGAAGTCGCCGAACATTGTGTTCGCGGACGCCAACCTGCAGGGAGCGGTGATCGGCGCGCTGTTCGGCATCTACATGAACGCCGGGCAGGTGTGCCAGGCGGGCTCGCGGTTGCTGGTGGAGGAGAGCGTGCACGATCAGTTCCTGAACATGTTCAGCAACTTCGTGAACGGCGTGAAGGTGGGCGACCCGATGGACCCGTCTACGCGAATGGGCCCCGTCGTCTCGGATTCACAGCTGGGGACCGTGGAGTCGTACGTGAAATCGGGGAACGATGAGAAGGCGACGCTCGTGCGCGGCGGCAAGCGCCTGACGGGCGAAGGCTACGATAAGGGCTATTTCTACGAACCGACGATCTTCGACCAGGTGGACAACCGGATGAAGATCGCGCAGGAGGAGATCTTCGGGCCGGTGCTCTCGGTGATCCCGTTCAAGGATGCGGATGAGGGGCTGCGGCTGGCGAACGATACGATGTACGGGCTGGCGGCGGCGGTGTGGACGAAGGACATCGACAGGGCGTTCAAGTTCGCGAAGGGGATCAAGGCGGGCACTGTCTGGATCAACAGCTACCACGCGGCGGGGACGCTCGGCGTGCCGCTGATGCCGTTCGGCGGCTACAAGCAGAGCGGCATCGGGCGCGAGCTGGGGCAGGAGGGGATGGAGATGTTCATGGAGACGAAGAGCGTGTCGTTGAAGCTCAACTAGGAACAAGGAACAGCGAACGAGGAACAGATGATTGGGGCGGCCGAAAGGCCGCCCTTTTCGCTTGACTGTGCCGTGAAATTGGCGGCTCTGCCTTGATTGCTTTCCGAAGATTTTCGCTTTAACTGGGCTTCCGGCGCATGGTTGGCGTCGCCATTCTCGATTGACTTCAACATGATCGCTTTTCGCCTGTCAGGGTGATACTACGCGGAAAGTCCGGTGGTAGGCGGATGGAGCCGTTGTTAATGTGCGCGAGAACGGGTCGCCCCTCCGAGATTGAGGATAGCGGAAAGCAGGTCGACGTCTAAGGGGGAAGTGGCACTCCTGGCCGGAGACTTCGAGTTAGCTGGTGTCAGCCTATGCTGACGCCTCGATCAGAACAGTAGCCTCCTTGTCTTTAGCGCTCGACATTTCGTAAGCTCGACAACGAATTTTTTTTGGCCTTCCGCCCCGATTTCGCTGATCTGCCGCCGGCGGCGCTGCGAAATAACTGTCAGGCACCCAGTATTCCATGACCCGCAAAAGGAGGTTAGACATATCATGCGGAAGTTTGTACTAAGCGGCTTTGCCAGCCTGTGTGTTCTCGTGGCGGCGGTCGTTCTCCTCGCTACCGGTGGTCCAGGCCGCCCGTCGAGCGGCGCCGATCACCGGGACGCGCCCGGCGCTGAGGCAAATAAGCCAGCGGACATTACAGATGTCTACGCATTCCGTAGCCCTGCGAACTCAGCCAACCTAGTCTTGGGTCTTGGCGTGAATGGCCTCACGGCGCCAGCGGACAACCTGAGCGCCAATTTCAGCAACGCCGTGACTTACATGATCCATGTCGATCTAAACAGCGATCTCGTTGATGATGCTACCGTTAACATCAATTTCGCCGGCAGTGGAGCGACGCAAACGTATACGATCACGGGGTTGCCCGGCGGTGCGATCACCGGCGACGTGACGCCACCATCAGTGGACCCGACGGCGCCGGCCCCAAAGATCAAAGACCAGGGCGGTATAAAGAGCTTCGCCGGTCAGCGCGACGACGCCTTCTTCTTCGACCTGACGTGCTTCAAGAAGTTCAAGGCTGCACCCTATGTCCCGACTTCGGGACTCTGCAAGTCTCCCGACCAGCCCTCGGACACCTTCAAGGGCACCAACGTCTCGTATATCGTGATTGAATTCCCGATCAGCGCCATAGCCGACCCGAACACCGGCGTTATTCAAGCCTGGGCCTCGACGTCACAGGGAGCGCAAGTGGACCGCATGGCCATCCCCGCCCTAAATACTGCGCTGATTCCGACTGCACAAAAGGACGCCTTCAATGCCGGCGCGCCAGCGACAGACGCCGCGACTTTTCAGAGCACGGTTCAGACCGAGGACCAGAACCTGAGGACGGCTGTCAACGCCGTTCTGGATGGACCAGTCGGTCCTGAAGACGGCGGGCCGTTCGGGCAAAAGACCCCGGCCGAAGTCGCCGATATCGTTCAGCCGGATATCGTTCGCATCGACTTCTCGCAGCCGGTCCAGTTCACCAACGGTCGCCAGTTAACGGACGACGTGATCGATACTGCCCTCAAGCTCGTCTTGAACCGCACCGCCGGTATTACGGACGCGATTAGCGGCAACGACGTGGCGTTCCTCAGCACCTTCCCCTACTTCGCGCCGCCCCACCAGCCAGCGGCGGTGCAGGCGACCGCCACCCCCACCACGGGAGCGACGGCGGCGCCCACGACCGCTCCGCAACCGGCCGCAGTTCCGGAAACGGGCGGCGAGCCCGGCGACGGGGCTGACCTCGGCTGGCCCATTGGAGGGACGCTGATTGCCGGTGCCTTACTGACTGTGGCCGGCGCTGTCATGGTGATCAGGCGACGCCTTACACGCTAGGGCGCCGGGAACAAAGAGCAGGGAATCGAGAATGAGAGCCGGGAGCATCGAGCCACCGAGAAGCGGCAGTGTGCTGCTGCTCGCCGGCAGTTTGCTCTTGGCTCTCGCGCTCTTGCTCCTAAGCTACCGGCAACTGATCGGACGGGAGAACGGCGCGGTCGCGCCAGCACCCAAAGATGCGCTGGCCGCTACGAATGGAGTGATCAGCTTCTGGGAACAGCGGGTGCACGACAATCCTGGCGATTTCATTGGCTACGATAAGCTGGCCGAGGCCTACGCTCGACGAGCGCGTGCGACAAACGACGTGTCTGACTACAGCCGGGCGGAGGCCGCCGCCCGCGCATCACTTCGGGAACTGCCGGGCGACAACTACAACGCATTGGCGATGCTGGCGTCTCTGCAGGCAACAAAGCACGATTTCCAAGGGGCGCTCGAGACAGCGCAGCGGGCAATCGTTGTCGACCCGGTAGACCCTTATGCCCAGGGTGTTCTCGGCGACGCTAAGATGGCGCTCGGGCGATACGACGAGGCCTCCCAGACCTACGAGGGGCTTGTCGCGAAGGCGCCGGGGCTCTCCACCTTTAGCCGGCTGGCCTACATTCTGGAGCAGCGGGGCGAGACCGATGCAGCGGAATTGGCGTGGCAGAACGCGCTTAGCACTGACGGCGGCCGCCAGCCGGACAACACCGCGTGGGCGCGGGTGCAGTTCGGCAATTTCTACTTCACGCGAGGTGATCTGGAAAAAGCTGAAGCGCAATATGAGGCGTCCCTTCGCGCCTTCCCGGGCTACGCGCACGCGCTAGCGGGGCTGGCAAAGGTCCACGCGGCGAGGGGGGATTACGGAGAAGCGACCTCGCTCTATGAGCAGGTCGTCGCGCGGCAGCCTACTCCCGAATACGTCTCCGCGCTTGGCGATGTTTACCGGGCGGCGGGCCGGCCTGACGACGCCGACAGGCAATACGCTCTCGTAGAAGCGATCGACCGCCTGTACAAGGCAAACGGCATAAACACCGATCTGCAGATGGCTCTATTCTTCGCCGACCACGACCTTCGCCTCGATGATGCCGTCTCGCAAGCCCGCGCAGTATATGAACAGCGCTCGGGAAGCGTTCCGGTCGCGGATGTGCTCGCCTGGGCACTCTACAAGGATGGCCGCTACGATGAAGGCCTTGGTTACTCACAAGAAGCTCTCCGTCTCGGTACACGCGATTCGCTCCTGCTCTTCCACGCAGGCATGATCGAGTTTCGGCTAGGCAACCACGACAAGGCACGGGAGTACCTGGGTGCCGCACTTCAAATCAACCCACGATTCTCTGTTCTTTACGCCGATGAAGCGGCCGCGACCCTCGACGACTTGGACAAACTAAGATGACGTTTCGAGTAACTGCCACGGCCGTCGCGATCGCCGTCTCCGTCCTGGCGCTGACAGCATTCGCGCTTGCGCCGCCGCCGAGCGCGGAAGCGCATCCGCTCGGCAACTTTACAGTCAACCGCTACAGCCGCCTGGAGCTATATTCGGACGCCATTCGCGTTCGCTACGTCCTCGACATGGCGGAGATACCGGCATTCCAGGAGATGGACGACATCGATCTCGACGGTGATGGACAGCCCAGCGCGAGCGAGAATGAGGCTTACCTTGAGAGAAAGTCGCCGGAGATTCTGAATAACCTTCACCTGACCGAGGATGGCTCGCCACTAGATTTGCGGGTGCTCACGCGGGATATCTCCTTCCCCGAGGGACAGGCCGGACTGCGCACTTTGCGGCTAAATTTGCTCCTTGAGACGGCCGGCGCAAGTTCGCTTGGCGCCATACAGTACCGCGACGACAACTACTCCGACCGCATCGGCTGGAAAGAGATCGTCGTCCAGCCTGCGGACGGGACCTCTCTACTGACGTCCACGGCGTCGATGGAGGACATCAGTCACGAGCTTACCGCCTATCCGGCCGATCTGCTCTCGAGCCCGCTCGATGTTCGGGAGGCGCATCTATCGTTCGATGCCAGCGGCGGCGCGGCTGCTCCAGCGGTGACGGCGGCGCTGTCCGCGCCGCAGAAGGCGCCCTCGCGGGCGGGCGCCGGGTTCGCGTCGCTGATCGACACCGACAACCTGACACTGCCTGTCCTACTGCTATCGCTTCTCCTGGCGCTCGGGTTCGGCGCCATCCACGCGCTGGAGCCGGGCCACGGCAAGACGTTCCTAGCGGCTTACTTCGTGGGAGTGAAGGGCACGACCCGGCAAGCGCTGTCGCTTGGTCTGACCATCGCCGTAACGCATACCATCGGGGTTCTGGCGATAGGGCTGGTCACCCTGTTCGGATCGCGTTTCATTCTGCCAGAGAAGCTTTACCCCGGGCTGAGCCTCGCTTCCGCGCTCATGATCCTCGCCCTCGGCCTGCGTCTGATTGCAGCGCGCGCAGGCGGCCGGCGCTCTCTCCGGCGCATCCTGGCCGTGATTCGCGGCCACGGCGGCCACGAGCACAACCATTCGCTTGCCCATGGCCACACCCACGGGCGTTCAGGCGACGGCGCGCCGCCCTGGAAGAGTCTGGTGGCGCTCGGGCTTGCAGACGGCCTCACGCCCAGCCCCTCGGCGCTGGTTGTCCTGCTGGCCGCGGTCTCGCTCAACCGGATCGGCCTCGGCCTCCTACTGATTGTCGCTTTTAGTTTGGGTCTCGCGGCCGTCCTGACGCTTGTGTGTCTCGGCCTGATCTACGCGAGGCGCTTGTTCGACTGGATGAGCGCTCGCAAGGACAGCACGGCGGGCAACCCCTACCTGGGCCGCTTAGCGGGCACAATCGGCTCCGGCACGGTCCTCTTCCGGGCAGCTCCAATCGGCGGTGCCTTCGCGTTGATAGCGGTGGGACTGGTTCTCACGGTCCGCGCGCTGTCACAATCCGACCTGCCGATCCTCTAAACTGCCTCAAAAAGCAGCGCGTGGAGAGGGGAAAGATACTGGGGGTAAACGCCTCAGCAAGATGCCTCTCACCCGCCGTATTAATGCGACGCTCCCTCGTGCTCCCCGCTGCGAGGCGCAGCGTAGAGGCGTCTTTGGTTGCGTTGGCCCTTCCAGTCCAGCCAGGCCGGGCTGTTGAAGCGCCGCCATTCCGGTTATGCCGGCCGAACGTGTGGAGCGCACAGCGCAGGCGGCGCGAAGCTGAGGAGGCGACGCGGATCGAGTTCTCTGCGTGTCAAAGGCTCGAGGTGCATGCCGTCGAGGCGGAAGTAGTTCACGAGGTTGTCCTCTGCTGCCGTTGGTCCGCGAGACCGTTGCTCATGGTTGGAGGTAAACAAAGCGGAGGGCGATCTCAAAGGGGGAGATGGCCACTGGGCACCTTGGAACTGGGAACTGAGGGCTCGGAACTTGGGTTGCGAGAGGCAGTCCGTTTTTCGTTTTTTGGATCTGCCGTTACGGGCTAATTCTAGAATTGATAGCGGACGACAGCCAAGCAGACATAACTATTTCTTTCCTTACCGGCGGGGAATGTGTAAGAATATTCAGATATTTACAATAATGGATTGACATCCCAATCCGAGCGCACTAAAAGATAGCACCACAACTAACTGGGGCGGAGCGTTCGAAGCAGGCTGAAGGGGCCGGCCCGCGTGGGCGATGTCTTCCGAACTGCGAAGTGGGTTCCGTCGGAAGGACGGTCGCCCAATGAACGGAAGGAATCTTCTTTGGCTGGCGGGAGCTGGCTTATTGCTGGCGCTGGTGGCTGGTGTCGTTGCGCTTGGGCCGAATCGATCGGCGGCGCAGGACACATGCGTCCTGTATGACAGCACAGACACGGACCCC
>VBJT01000001.1:0-4368 GCA_005880075.1 Chloroflexota bacterium | reverse complement strand
CGCGGACTCCTTCACCCTGACTGACGTTAACATCAGCCCAATCGATATCACGCACTCGTACGTCAACGACCTGGATGCTCACCTCATCTCCCCCAACAACACCGATGTCGAACTATTCAGCAACGCCGGCAATCCGCCTGGCAGCTCCGATTTTATAGACACGGTGCTTGATGATGCGTCGCCAGACTCAATCCAGAATGGAACAGCGCCATTCACCGGGATCTATCATCCCAAAGGTTCTCTCGACAGCCTGATAGATGAGAATTCGGTCGGTGATTGGCATCTGCAGATAACGGACACTGCTCATCCCGAGAACACGGGCACGCTCGACGGCTGGACACTTCAGCTGTGCCACGCGGCGGAGACGCCAGACTCATCTACGGATACCGCGACGCCGGGGCCCACCGCGACTGCGACAGCGACACCGTCGGCGGCAACGGCGACTGCGACGGCTACGGAGACAGCGACGGCGACCGCAACCGCGACGGCGACTGCAACAGGGACTGCTACAGCGACGGCAACCGCGACCGGAACGCCCTCGCCTACGGCCACGCCGGCGCCGCCGCCGAACGATGCTTTCCCGGGAACGGATGTCACGGCCCTTCCATTCAGTGACAGCCTGTCGGTAGAGGGGGCGACGCTGGAGACCGGCGAGCCCGCAGACTGCAACATTCTCGGGAATACGGTCTGGTATTCGTTTACGCCTACAAAGGACGGTCTGCTGTACATCACCACGGTGGGATCCGCGTACGACACGGCGATAGCGGTATACACCGGAGATGACGTTGCAGCTTTGACTTCGGTCGACTGCAATGACGACACCAGCGCGGGATTGACTTCGGCACTCGCACTTCCGCTCACGACAGGCATCATCTACCGTGCGCAGGTCGGCAGCGTCGATCCGAACCCGACGCAGCTAGAGGTCAGCTTCGAATACGCGTCGCCGCCGCCGAATGACAACTTCGCGGAAGCGATTACCGCGTCGCCGCCGTTCTCGGACTCGCAGCGGACCGTCGTCGCGAGCGAGGAGTCGCCGGATGAACCGCTGGTATGTGGGAACCGGTCGATCGGCAAGACAGTGTGGTACAAGCTCGACACGACGGAGCCCAGCATTATCACCGTCACGACCCAAGGGTCGGACTTCGACACGATCCTTTCCGTTTATACAGGTACCACGCTTGCCGATCTCGTCCAGATTACGTGTAACGATGACTTTGACCAGGGATTCACGTCCCAGGCGCAGTTCTCCGCTGACAGCGGCACGTACTGGGTACAAGCCGGCGGGTACTCGGGCGAGGCGGGAACGCTGGAGATCAGCGTGAGCGGTGAGGCGCCGACGTCGACGGCATCGCCCACGGCGTCGCTCACGGCAACGGCGACTGCGACTCCAACGGCGACGCCGATCGAGACGCCGACGGAAACGCCGACGGCATCGCCGACGGCCACTCCGACCGAGACGCCGACGGAGACGGCCTCGCCGACGGCAACGGCGACAGCGACTCCAACGGCGACGCCGACCGAGACGCCTACCGAGACCCAGAGCCCCACGCCCACGCCGACGGCTACGCCCCGGCCAGTTCCGGACGCGGTGCTCGTGCCGAGCAATGACAGGGGCAACCTGAATAACTTCTGGACCAACGATGCCGGTACTCCTTGTGGCAGCGATTCGGTTTCGACGGTCTGCTCGGCTGCAGTCGATGAGGACATCAACACGCCCGATGCATCCTTCATTCAGACGAGCGATGACCCGAATCAGGAGGAGGTGGCGTTCGAGCTGAGCGATGCTCCTGCTGATCTCGTGACGCTCACCGATATACTTGTGCGCTTCCGGGCATCCAAAGCGAACGGCGATAAGCCGGCTACGGTAGCCATCGGGCTGTTCATGCGTGACGGCAGTCCGGTGGGAGGCGCCACCCAGCAGGTAACCAGCGATCCGACCGACTATGACTTCTCGCTGACCGGGGAAACGCTCTCGGCACCGGAAGTCGACGGGCTGTACATCGTTGTGACAGGCGATGTCGGTGTTGGGAACCCCCTGGGCACGAGGGTGTTGGTACAGACGATAAACCTAGAGATCCAGTACACTGCCGAAACCGAGACGCCGACGCCCACTCCCACAGAAACGCCTACGCCGACCCCGACGGAGACGCCCACAGAAACGCCAACGGAAACTCCGACCGAAACTCCGACTGGCGCGCCGACCGAGACTCCCACACCGACCTCGACGCCGACGGAGACTTCCACACCGACCTCAACGCCGACGCCGACCGCGACGCCGGCGGCCGAGGGCTACTACCACCCCGTATCGCCGTATCGCGTGCTCGACACGCGGTCGGGGGCCGGAAGCGTCGGACCGGACAGCGAGATGGCGGTCGACGTGACGGGCGGGCCGAGCGGCGTTCCCGCGACCGGCGTTTCGGCGGTCGTGATGAACGTGACGGGGACGCAGGCGAGCGCGCCGACGTACCTGACCGTCCATGCGTCCGGCGAGTCGCGACCGGTAGTGTCGAACCTGAACCTCGGGCCCGGGCAGGATGTGGCGAACCTGGTGACGGTGAAGGCCGGGAGCGACGGGAACGTGATGGTGTACAACGCGAACGGCCAGACGGACGTCATCCTGGACGTCGTCGGCTGGTATGGGGCCCCGACTGCCGGCTCGCTGTACAACGGGCTGACGCCGGCGCGGATCCTGGACACGCGGTACGGAACCGGGGCGCCGGCCGCCAAAGTTGGCCCTGACGGGACGCTCGATGTCGATGTGACGGATACCTTCGGCTCCGGCGTGCCGGCGAGCGAGGTCGCGGCGGTGGTCGTCAATGCGACGGTGGACGGGCCGACAAGCTCCAGTTACCTGACGGTATTCGCTTCGGACGAGGCAAGGCCGCTCGCTTCGAACCTGAACTTTGTTGCCGGGCAGACGGACGCGAACCTCGTGGTGGTGAAGGTCGGCGGGGACGGCAAGGTAAAGATGTACAACAACAGCGGTTCGACCGACGTGATTTTCGATGTCGTCGGCTGGTATGGAGCGAGCGGCGAGCAATTCCATGCGGTCACGCCGGCCCGCATCCTGGACACGCGCTCGAGCCCGCAGGGCGTACCGCCGGGCGCGGTCGGGCCGGACACCGAGATCGGCGCGACGGTAACGGGAGGAGCCATCGCGTCTGGGGCGACGGGTGTCGTAGTGAATGCGACGGTGACGCGGGGGACGGCAGCGAGCTACCTGACGGTGTACCCGTCGGGTGTGACGCGGCCACTGGCTTCGAACCTGAACTTTTTGGCTGGCCAGGACATCGCGAACCTTGTGGTGGTGAAGACGGGGACGGGCGGGAGCGTTCAGGTCTACAACAACAGCGGGCAGGTCCACGTGATCTTGGACGCCGTCGGCTACTTCGGGCCTTAACTTCGGCTCTGCACCCCGCCCGCCGGGGACCCTGAGTGTCGCGCCTACGGCCACCCGCGAGGTGACTCCGTTCGCGCTGTAACCGTCCATCACCGAATGTTCACCTAAGTTAAGACAGCGTTCACCTTCGTTAAGGAAACGTAAGGGCGCGTGCCTCATCTGGACTGGTGGAAGACATAACCATCCCAATCCCCGGAGGCACAAGATGTTCCGTAAAGTCAGTCTTATCCTAGTCGCGGTGGCCGCAATGGCGGCGACCGCTCTATTCATGGCGTCGCGCGGCGAGGCCGCCGGCATCGCGTTTGATGCTGGATCCGCCTGCACGCCCGGCAACAGCGCCAACTTCACCTGGTCGCACACCGTGGGCAGCGGAAATGACCGCCTGCTGGTGGTGGGGCTCTCGCTCGCACCGAGGCAGAACCAGAAGGTGCAGAGCGTGAGCTTCAACGGCCAGCCGCTCTCGCAGGTGGCGTTCAGGAACAACAGCAACGAATCGCGGGCCGAGGTGTGGCAGCTAATCGCACCCGCGTCGGGTACGCACAATATCGTCGCCACTATGACGTCAGCGACCGCCGCCGAGACAGTCTGCGGAGCTACGTCGTGGACAGGTGTCGACCAGGCCGACCCGATCGGCAGCGTCATCGAGGCCAAGGGTACTAGCAACCAGGCGAGCGTGAACGTTCCGACGACAAGCGGAGACGTTGTTCAAGATGTCCTGGCAGTCTCGGGCGATGTGACAGCGACGGTTGGCAGCGGCCAGACGAGCCACTGGAACGGCGTTGCGGGCACGGGCGTACGCGGAGCCGGCAGCGACGAGCCGGGTTCGGGCACTGTAACGATGTCCTGGGACCTCGGCGCTTCGGCGAAGTGGGTGCTGATCGGTGTTGCCTTGAATGGCGGGGCGACGCCAACGGACACGCCCGCAGCCACCGCCTCCGCGACAGCAACCGCGACCGCCACTCTAACTT
>VBJT01000224.1:4265-5431 GCA_005880075.1 Chloroflexota bacterium | reverse complement strand
TGTTGTCTTCAACGGTACCGGCACGACCACGCTGAACCTGGCCTCCAGCGCCCTCGGTGACGGCTACGTCGGCCAGGGCACACCCTGCGTCCCGCTCGACTGCGTAACCCAGGAGTGCCCGCCCTCCGCCACCCCCACGCCGGCCAGCGCCACCCCAACCGCCACCGCGACCGCAACGGCAACCGCGACACCAACACAAACGCCGACTGCTACCCCCACCGCGTCACCGACACCTACAGCCAGCCCAACGGCAACGGCCACACGGACGGCCTCGCCAACTGCAACGGCGACTGCGGCGCCAACTGCGACCGCTACGGCCACGGCGAGCCCAACGGCGACGGCCACACGGACGGCAACTGCCTCGCCGACGGCCTCTCCAACCGCCTCACCAACAGCAACCGCCACCGCCAGCCCGACAGCTACTGCGACGCGCACGGCCACCGCCTCGCCCACAGCAACCGCAACGGCTTCACCGACAGCGACGGCAACAGCCAGCCCGACCGCGACGGCCACACGCACTGCGACGGCATCACCGACCGCGTCGCCGGCGCCCACGGCAACCGCTACGGCATCACCAACCGCCACCGCGACGGCTAGCCCGACAGCAACCGCAACACGCACTGCGACGGCAACCGCGACGGCAACTGCTCCGCCGACGGCCACCGCAACGGCCACTGCCACGCCTGCGCCTACAGCAACTGCGACGGCTACGGCTACGCGCACCGCCTCGCCAACGGCGACGGCTACGGCTCCGCCGACGGCGACCGCGACAGCTTCACCAACAGCAACCGCTACAGCTTCGCCGACGGCGACCGCCACACGCACTGCGACGGCCACCGCGACGGCAACTGCCGCGCCGACGGCTACGGCAACGGCCACGGCCACCCCTGCGCCGACAGCAACTGCAACCGCCACAGCCACAGCGGCGCCGACGGCGACGGCTACAGCCTCACCGACGGCCACCGCGACACGCACGGCCACGGCGACGGCAACAGCTACCGCCACGGCTGCGCCCACGGCGACAGCAACGGCTACCGCGACGCCTGCGCCCACGGCGACAGCAACGGCTACCGCGACGCCTGCGCCCACGGCGACGGCCACGCGTACCGCCTCACCAACGGCAACAGCGACTGCCGCACCGACAGCAACGGCCACGGCGACGGCCA
>VBJT01000224.1:0-4106 GCA_005880075.1 Chloroflexota bacterium | reverse complement strand
GCCACAGCTACAGCCTCGCCCGCGCCGACCGCAACAGCGACGGCCACGGCTACGGCGACTGCTACTGCGACCGCCACGGCAACGGCGCCGCCGACTCCAACGGCTACGGCGACAGCCACTCCGACCGCGACGGCCTCACCGACAGCGACTGCAACGGCCACACCCGGCCCGACTGGCACCGCCACGGCGACGCCTGGTCCAACGCCAATCGGCAACCACGACGCCAGGCTGAAGAAGATCTCTGCCTCGAGCAGCGTCGTCCTCAGCGACGGCCAGCCCGACACCAAGACCCTCGTCATCCAGGTCCGCAATGAGGGCGACCACACTGATGCCATCGGCGTCTACGTCGACATCGTGCCGCCCGGCGGAATCACTAACCCCTACGGCTGCACCCCCTACGGTCGCGTGATCGACACCGTGGTCACCCTGGCAGCAGGACAGCAGACGTCGGTCACGGCTACGCTGAGCTTCAGCTGCGCCGACGTCGCCGGGGCCCTCGGCCAGAGCTACACCATCATGGCGGCCGCTGACGCGCACGCCGACGATGGTGGCGCCTGCGGGCCCTTCCAGATCCAGAGCATGACCTGCTACAACGCGCTGGCTGATGACGACAACGACCCGAGCGACAACCGCGTCACCACCAACGCCTACACGGTGAAGTGAGCAGCAGCGTTACGGCGCGCCGCACCTAGTTCAAGAGGGAAATTCGGGACCGCAGGCGGGAGATGACCTCTCCCGCCTGTCCCGTCTGGGGGATAGAGGATGTCTTACTTGAGAGCGCGGCGAACATGGACGCTCTGGGCGGCCGCGACCGCCGTAATTACCTGTCTCGCCGTCCTCCTTGCCGCGCGGCTCGCCGGTGCAACCATGCCGTACAACCCGCTCTTCGAGCTGACCTCGATCAGTAACACCGCCCCGAGTGCGAACGCCAATATGACCTTCCGCGTCACGCTGCCGGCCGGCAACGGCATTATTGGGACCTACGGCCTCGAGATACCGGACAACAGCTGGACAGTCGCCGGCCACAGCAACCAGCTCAACGGCAAGGTCGTCGCCGTTGGTTCCTTGACGATCAATCTGGACCCCGACGGCAGTTGCACAGACGGTGACACCGGCACCGCCCAGAACTACGGCCCCTTCCCCTTGCTCGATGTCGATCCCGGCCCCCAGGGCCCTTATGCCATGTGGACCGGTACCATCACCGACTTCGGCGACGGCAACCCAAACACCAACTGGGGCCTGACGCTCAACGTCGAACAGCTCGGTACCGGTTACACGATCGACGGCTTTCTCACAGATGCCGTCCTTCCCCCCGGCAACGTCGTCTGCACGCCCGAGATCTTTAACTTCACCGTCTGCGGCCGCGCCAACGCGACCCCTACGGCAACCACCTGCGGGACCGGCAGCAGCACAATCGTTTGGACCAATCCCACGACTGCTGGATGCTATTTCCCGCGCTTCGTCAGTGTCGATGATAGCGGTACCATGTCCGCCAGCGACTCGCTGGGGGTCTCGATCGGCGGGACACCCTGCCCGACACCCACTCCCAGTCCCACCGCAACCGCATCGCCAACCGCGACCGCCTCGCCCACAGCAACGGCCACACGCACCGCTTCGCCGACGCCCACTTCTACGCCACCGCCTCCGGGCGACGGCGACGGCGATGGTGTTCAGGACGGCTCCGACAACTGTCCCCGCTGGCCAAACCCGTCTCAGAACCTGCCCCCCTGGCCTGTCCCCGCCAACGACCCCGACTGCGACGGCTTCAGCAACGCCGTCGAGAACCGCGCCGGCACCAATTCCCTCGTCCACTGCGGCGCCGACGCCTGGCCCGCCGATATTAACAGCGATACTTTTGCTGACATCACGGACGTCTCAGCTTTGACGGCGAACTTCGGTTCCTCTGTCCCCCCTGCTCCCGCTCGCGACAACATCGCCCCTGACCCGCCGGATGGCTTCGTCGATATCACGGATATATCCAAAGAGACGAGTTTCTTCGGCTATGGCTGCACACCATGCTCCAACGACTTCGACTGCGACACCGTGCTCAATCCAATCGACAACTGCCCCAACTGGCCGAACCGCACCCAGGCCCTTCCTCCCTGGCCCCTTGCCGCTAACGACCCGGACTGCGACGGCTTCAGTACTGGCGTCGAAACATCTGCGGGGACCAATCCTATCCTCCACTGCGGCTATAACGGATGGCCAGCAGATCTCAACAACGACGGCTTCTCCGACATCGCCGACGTCTCGCCGCTGACCGCCAACTTCGGCGTCTCCGTCCCACCCGCGCCCGCCCGGCAGGACATCGCGCCCGATCCCGTTGACCACTTCGTGGATGTGACAGACATCTCGAAAATGACCGGCTTCTTCGGCTACACCTGCAACTAAGCGCCGAGCTGAGGTCAACCGTTCGCCCTGAGTAGCCCTTCCCTGGAAGGGCGTATCGAATAGGGGCGCGGGCTTGCTCCGCCCATGGGCCGGGTGGCGAACTCGCATCCACCATACAAGCTGTCCCGCAGTTTCTTCTTCGGGCAAGCGCAGCGAGCCCCCATTTCAAAACAGGTAATCACACCTTGACACCCACGGTTAACGTTACGTAAACTGTCGCCTGAACTACGCCCAGCCGGCTGCAGCCGGCGTTAAACCGCCCGCCACCCGCCAGGTGTGAATCCCGTCTAAAAGAGCAGAGTCCAACCGGAGGGTCACTGTGAGAGTGCGCCTCATCATAACCGCGGCAGCGATTTGCCTCGCCGTCCTTCTCGCGGTTACCGGCCGGAAATCGGGACCCAAGCGGTCCCCGGCCCGGCGTCTCGCTACCCGGCCCCGGTCATTCGCCGCGGCCGCAGTTCATGCTCCCGCCTCGACGATCGTCACGACCGCCGGGCCCAAGTCGCGGCCCCAGCCGGCGAGGCGGTTCGTCTTCACCCTCGCGAGCGTGCTACTCGCCGTTACCGTCGGGACCGGCACCCTCTTTCTGTCCGGAACGCTCACCTCTCGGGCCATCCAGAACCCCACCTTCTCGCTGGACATGATCACGACCGGCACGATCTACAACGGCGCCACCAACGTCATGACGGTCGGACAGATCGACGGCTCCTCAACCGGGTCGCAGAACGCCACCCACCTTCACCCCGTTCATCTGGTCGTCAAGAACGTCCAGGACCTCGTCGGCTGGCAGGCCCGCCTCAACTACACCGGCGACAAAATGCGCGTCCAGGGCCAAAACCTCGCTCCCTTCACCGACAACAACACCGCGCAGAACGTCGGCTTCGACAATCTGCCGATCGACCCGCTGACCCTCGTCCACCGCGATCTTACGGCCGCCGCCTCAATTCCGCCCGGCGCCTCGGGGCTTCAGACTGCTCTGGTCGGCGGCACGTACCTCGGCAACCAGGATGCTCGCATCTCCCCCGACACCCCGGCCAAGACAACCCCGGATGACCGCTCCTACAGCGCCCCCAGCGGTGGCGTCCTCACGCAGCTCACCCTCCAGGTCGTCGGCAACCAGTGCAATACAGGCCCGATGACCATGGACCTCGACGACGGCAGTCCCAACGCCCCGGGTAGCACCGCGGTGGTCTTCGACGGCATCGGCGTGACAACGCTCATCCTTACCGAGAGC
Organism: Chloroflexota bacterium; assembly: GCA_005880075.1. Classification (GTDB taxonomy): domain Bacteria; phylum Chloroflexota; class Dehalococcoidia; order SM23-28-2; family RBG-16-64-32; genus CF-163. The sequence goes on along the minus strand of VBJT01000224.1, from coordinate 481 downwards.
CAGCTCTTTGACGGCAGCCACACGGAGACCGGTGGCATCTGCGGCACTCCAACCGCTACGCCCGGGGGCGCCACGCGGACAGCAACTGCGACGGCCACCCCGTCCACTCCAGCAACCCGCACTCCGACAGCTACCGCCACGCGCACGCCTGCCTCGACAGCTACGCGCACAGCCACAGCTACTGCTCCGCGCAGCGCGACAGCCACCCCTACGCGCTCGCCAACAGCCACCCCTACGCGCAGCGCGACAGCCAGCCCGACGCGCTCACCGACCGCCACCCCTACGCGCTCGCCGACCGCCACCGCTACGCGGACGGCGACAGCCACTCCTACGCGCACAGCCACCGCGATCGCAACCGCCACGCGCACTGCTACCGCCGTTGCGACTGCCACACCAACTCGCACGCCTTTAGCGACAGCGAGCCCAACACCGACACGTACTCGCACAGCGACGCCGCTTGCGAGCACCACTGCCGGTGCGA
>VBJT01000235.1 GCA_005880075.1 Chloroflexota bacterium | reverse complement strand
AGATTCGTCGGCATAGAACGAGTGGAACAGGCCTATCGCGTTCGAGCCCCCACCGACGCAGGCCACGGCGTAGTCGGGCAGGCGGCCTTCGTCTTCCAATATTTGCCCGCGGGCTTCCCTGCCGATCGCCGACTGGAAATCGCGGACCATCATCGGATAGGGATGCGGACCGACGACTGAGCCCAGCAGATAGTGGGTCGTCTCGACGTTGGTCACCCAGTCGCGGATAGCTTCGTTAATGGCGTCCTTAAGGGTGCGAGACCCAGACCCTACGGAACGCACTTCGGCGCCCAACAGCTTCATTCGGAAGACGTTCAGCGCCTGGCGGCGGACATCTTCTTCGCCCATGTAGACGACGCACTCCAGTCCCAGCATTGCGCACACAGTGGCGGCAGCGACGCCGTGTTGGCCGGCGCCCGTTTCGGCCACTACGCGTGGCTTACCCATTCGCTTCACCAGTAATCCCTGCCCGACGGCGTTGTTAATCTTATGGGCGCCCGTGTGGGCCAGGTCTTCTCGCTTCAAGTAAACCTTCGCGCCCGCCAGCCGGTCTGTCAGACGCCTCGCGAAATAGAGGGGTGTGGGGCGGCCGACATAGTCCGTCAGCAGCGCATTTAGCTCTGCGCGGAATGAGACGTCGGTTTGGGCAGCGGCGTACTCGCGCTCGAGCTCGCCGAGCGCGGCCATTAGCGTCTCGGGCACGTATTGCCCGCCGTACGGCCCGAAACGGCCGCGCTCGTCGGGAAGAGACGGCGGGGCGGCCGGGTTCACGGCTCAGAGCCTTTCGCCGCCGCAATGAAGCCTCGAATCTTGTCGACGTCCTTCACGCCGTCGGTTTCGACGCCCGAAGAAACGTCGACTGCCCACGGACTAACAATGCGGACGGCCTTGCCTATGTTCTCAGGCGTTAGTCCTCCCGCCAGTACAGTGGGAGTCTGTTTGGCAATTTCAGAGGCGACGCGCCAGTCGAGCGTCTTACCCGTCCCGCCATACGTCCCCTCGACGTAGGGGTCCAAGAGGACGATGGCACTGGCGTGGACATGTACCATAAGCTGCTCGGCTGTCTCGCCATCACGAACCTTCATGCATTTGAAAATCGGACGTCGAATATGCGCACATACCTCCCAGGGTTCTGAACCGGAAAGCTGGACAAGGTCGAGGCCGACGTCGTCGCAGATCGCGTTTATTGTGTCGGCGTCCTGATCGGCAAAGACGCCGGCGAGGAGAGGCCGACGGTGGGTCAACTCTTCTTCCAGCGCATCGGCGTCGCCTGCGTCGGGGGCCGGCTCGCCGTCCTTGCGCAGGCCGCTGGCGATCCGCTTCGCCTGGCCGAGGGTCACTTGCCGGCGGGAAGGAGCGAACACCAGACCGACGAAGTCCGCGCCCAACGCTGCGGCCGCCCGCGCGTGCGTGACTTCCGAGACGCCGCATATCTTTACCAGGGTCATGGCTTCTGCCCGATGTAAAGAAGGTGCCAGCCCGAACCGACGATCGTTGGGTCATTGGCGAGCTTCACCAGCTCGTGAAGCACCCATTTGTAGAGCTCAGGTTGCCGCTCAGCGAACAGCGCGAGATGCGCCTGCACGTCACCGGCCACGCTCTGCGAAGACACGAGCTCTACGCTGCGAAAGCCCTGGCGTTCCATGAAGGGCGCGACGTCTCGCGGGTGGACCACCCAGGCCGGCGAGAAGATGCCGGCCACCGGGAAGTCCATCACATGATCGTAGTGCCAGCGCTTGACGATATCAAAGGTGTACGGGGTGAAGAACGGGATATCTTGGTTGACGGCGGCGCGCAAGGCGCTCAGATGGTTCAAGAAGGCGACGAAGGCGTGGCCGCCGGGCTTCAGGACCCTGAACAGTTCGGCTGCAACCGCCTGCCGGTCGGACTCGTCGAGTAGATGGTACATCGGCCCAAGGCAGAGAACGGCGTCGAAGCTCTCGTTGGCGAAGCGTGAAAGGTCGGTCGCGTTGGCCTCAATGACGCCTTCGAGCTCAACGTCCTCCTCGGCGACCTTTCCTCGTGCGATCGCCAGGAGGTTCGCCGAAAGATCGGCCAGGGTAACGCGATAGCCTTGCGCGGCCAGCCAGATGGAGTATCTTCCCGGCCCGCCGCCGATGTCGAGGATGCGTGAACCCGGGCCCGGGAGGAACTTCTGTATCCACGCCTTGTTGATCGCGAACTCCAGCGCTCCCTGCGTTGGGTGCTCAAGGCGCTCCCACTCCCGTTGCGCGGAGACCTCGTAGAACCGCCGAACGCGTCGAATCGATTTTTCGCGCTCGCTCGCTGCTTCCGTCATCCGAAGAGTTCTCGTATCTTTGCCCCGGGATCGCTCGCCGTTACCAGGGCTTCGCCGATTAGCACGGCGCTCACGCCGCAAGCCTCCAGCCGGCGGAGATCGGCTCGCGTGAAGATTCCGCTCTCGGCGACGATGGTGCTTCCGTGGGGAACGA
>VBJT01000117.1 GCA_005880075.1 Chloroflexota bacterium | reverse complement strand
CAGCGAACTCAGTTCCCTTCATGCCTGGCAAATTCACATCGCAGAGAATGACATCGGGACTCTCCTCCGGCAGCGTTTCCAGCGCAAGTTCAGCGTCGGAGCTCAAGACTACCTCGTGTCCACTGGAGCGCAGAGTGACGCTCAGCATCATCAGCAGGGACGGGTCATCCTCCAGCACCAGCACCGTATTACCCATTTTCACCACCCCGCTTTCCGGCAAAACCAAAAGGGGTCGCCGCAGGGATCTGGTCCATTCAACGCTAGTATCGGCTCGTTGCCGAACGTCCCAGTCCCGACAGCGACCCTAAGGGCTCAATACCAATGGTGATCCCTCAACGGTTGCAGAAGCGTAGAACCACCCGGCCCGGAACATTTCATTAACATCGCGCGCTCCCCGGCGCGAAGGCGTACGTCACCCCTCGCCCGCCTTCGCGGGAGGAAGTGTCCGCCGGCGGGAGAACCTGTCCGCCGTGGAGGAGGGGTACGCCGGTCACGGCGAGGGGTGAGGGCTCGCAAAAGGACGGGGCTGAGGGCCCTTAGAGCTTGATCTCGATATCGACGCAGGAGGGAAATGGCCGCATCAGCGCGTCCACCATCTTAGAGGTCGGGGCGAGGATGTCGATCACGCGCTGTCGTCCGGATCTCGACAAGGACTCGCGCATGCGCGGCGCAACGAATGCCGTGGGCGGTCAAATCATGGGACTCGACTAAAACGTTATTAGCACCAGAAGCAAATGAAATGTGTTCACCTCGTCGCCTCGGGCTGCAGGTGCGGGAATTACGCCATTCGAGGCGACCGTCGTTGCTTCTGGCATATAGCCCCTTGGGACGCCGGTTGGGAGACACGGCGGCGGGCCGCTCGCAGCAAAGGAGCGCGGGTAATGCATAGCCAACGCGCATCCCGTAATGTCGGGAATGCGGAGAACCGAGACTGGCTGAGAGATCTCCTGGCTCTAATGGAGCGCTTGAATCGGGCGTAAACTCCATACGCGTCTGCTGCAATACCAGCGAATCAAGCGTCAAGAGGCGTTGAGAAAGGTGGATGCGTCGCGCACTACCCGCGTGGGGACTTCGCGGTAGTTAACTGGATCATCAAAACCGGCCCCACTGGAGAACGGAGAAGATGAGGGCCAATTCGATACAGATTATTGCGAGGAGCCGCTCCGTTGTAGTGAGTTTCACCCTTAACCCTTACGTTTATCGGGCCTTGCTCTAATGTCCCCACGCCTTAGCTTGGCCTTCTCTTCCCCGTCCGGAGTAACGCCAAGAGAAGCTAGGACGGCATCCACTACCTTCGGGTCTTTCAGGTCTTCACCTCGGACGAGCACTAGGTGCGGCTTCGTCATGTGTAGATCGTCTCCTTCTTCTTGCTTGTGCCGCCTAGCTAATTGTAAAGCTTTGCGGCGCGAAGAGACTACCGTAGATATGTCGAAGTAGGATTTGTCGCCGTCTCGCCAGCCGTCGATGTAATTCCTCTTCGGTGCCAGTTTATCGGCAGGGCGTCGGGCGTAGTGTATAAGGCGAGCATGAAATTCTTTGAAGGACATCGAGGCGGGGTGGACTTCCTCTGCACCCTCGTATATCGAAAGTGCATAGCCGCTCGTTGGCTTCGTCGGACTAAAACCGGATCGAGCGTAAACCCCACTCTTCCCCAGCTCGCCTCACCATAAGAGCAACAATTGAACTGCTAGGATACAGCGTTCCTTGTCCTTTGAACGTAGACTCCCCGGCTTTCGGATCATGGTAGGGGTTGAATTCGAGAGCTTTCCGTCGCTTGAAGCGTCGCACGACGGCGTCGGCCTCCTTCATGGAGGCATGACGGAGCCACGGTTGGCCCTAGCTAAGGGGAAGGCGCTAAAGACGGAGGAAGGGGCTGAGGCGTTCCTCGAGGCTCTCGGCATCTCCGAGTCCGAGACCGGCACGAAAAGCGCGCGCCAAAAGACAATGGATCTGGCTCTCGACCGCCCCGCTCGCCTGCTAAGCGCCCTCCCATCCGGCGGAGGCCCACGCCGCCCTCGACGCGGCCCTCGGGATCATCGAGGTCACGGAGGCCGTGAAAACAATCGCCGCGATCAGGGCGGGTTTAGAGAGCGGAGACGAGGAGCAGATCAACGAAGCTCACGATGCGCTCCAGGAGTTGGAAGCCGCCGAAGGGGCGCGCCGGGCCCTTCAATGAAAGGAGCTCCCCCAAGAACGTAGAGAGCCATAAGGTCACCCAAGCCTTCCTTGAAGCGTTGCAACCAGGTTACAACCGGTCGACTAGGTCGCTCGCGCACACACGGAAAGGTTGCAACCTAGGTCGACCACGGTTACAACCTGGTCGACCAGGTCACTCGTCGCACACACGAAAGCGTTGCAACCTAGGTTGACACCAGGTTGACACCAGGTTGACCTACACACGTGGCGGTTGATCGCACCGGCCCGCCGAATTGGCCAGAAACGTATTACAAAGCCGAGCTCCAGTAAGCAGATCATATCGTTCGAACGAACGAGTCTAGAAAAGCGAATAGGCAGGCATCCAAAAGCCGCCCATACGTCGACGTACAACGGAAGCCCATTCCCGTAAAGCCAGACGTAGTTGAACGGCAAACCGCCTTAACCCGTTTCTCCCGTAGCCCCTTGAGGGAAAGGGTAAAATCCGTGATCCTTAAGGAAGAGACAGGCCTTACCACCGTCCCCGAGAGAGCCCTCACGGCCGTCTCAATCTTGATTAATGACGCAAGGAGGAAGGAGCCAAACGTGACGAACGTCGCCATCTACGCCCGCNNNCGCGAGTATTGCGCGAGCCGTGGGTATTCCATCATCGCCGAATTCTGTGACGAAGGAGTCTCGGGGACTGTCCCTTTCGAGGAGCGCCCGCAAGCCGCTCGCTTGCTCGCGATGGCCGGCGAGGGCATGTTCGACCGCACAGTCATCTATTGCGTAGACCGCCTCGCCCGCGACGTGGTTGAGGCGTCACTCGCCCGCAAGAGCTTGGAGCGAGAAGCACCGCCGGAATTCGTAACGCAATCCTTCGACGGCACTCCGGAAGGCGAACTCGGGTTCAACATGTTCGCGTCTATCGCTCAATACGAACGCCGAGTCATCGCCCGACGGACGAAACAGGGCCGCCATAAGAGCGCCCGCAAAGGCGCGTACATGGCGACGGTTCCCGCCTACGGCTACCGCAAGGGAGAGGACAGGAAGGCGGAGATCGACGAGGAGGAGGCTGCCGTAGTCCGCCAGATATTCGAGTGGTGCAACAATGAGGACTTAGGGACATGGGCGATAGCGGAGAGGCTGAACTCCTCGGGGGTCGAGACGCCGAACCATTACCCCTTGAGACCCAACAAGGTGGGGAAGCCACCCAAGCGCCGCAGAGCTGAAAGATGGGGGCCAACCACTATCTCTAAAATGCTGAGAGCGAGGCGTTACGTGGGCAGTGGAACCTACGGCCCGAAGAAGGGGCCGAAGACCGCGACGACGTACCCCGCTATCATCGACGCAGAGACGTTCGAGCGGGCAAAGACCGCGCTCGACCGGAGGCGGACGGCCTATCTCACCGGCGGCCTCAACGGGTATCTCTTGGCCGGATTCATCCGCTGTCGCGTCTGCGGAGCGGCTTGCACTGGAGCGAAGACGGGCCGGAACAAGCGCCTCGCCTACCATTGCGGGGGATGGAGACGTGGGAGGCGAGCCGGTCACGGTCGCTACTACTGGTACGCCGACGGGGTTGAGGAGTGGGTTCGCGGCGAGATTCGGCGGTTGCTCTACCGCCCGGACACCCTACAGCATCGGGTCGAAGCTTGGCTTGAGCGGGAGCTAGACGAACTGCACTCGCTCAAAGAGGAGCAGGAGCGCCTAATCCGCAAGCTCGACGACCTCCCTGCGCAGGAGAAGCGCGTCCTAGAGGCGCACAGGAAGGCCATCACGAGCGACGACCAGCTAGCCCGCCAGCTCGATGCGATAGCCAAGGAGAAAACCAACGTAGAGGCTCGCCTTGCCGAGATCAAGGATGACAGGGATCGCGGTATCGATTACCTGACGGACTTTAAGGTTAAGAGCGACCTTCTCAACGCTGTTCGCGAACTCGGCATAGAACGATTGCGCCAAGGGGGCGTTGACGCTACGACGATTCAGTTTAGCCCTGCGCTCGACCTACTCTTTACGCCGGAGGACTACCGAGCGGTAATGAGGGAGCTAGGGATTACGGTCTACGTCGAGGCGAGCGGCGGGGCCTCTATCGAGATGGGGCTACGGCTAGCTGCAAACTCTTTCCTTCGGTCTTAATCGAGGGCGCCACGATCATCTCTGCCTCGTGGAACTCCGTGATCGTCCGCGCCCCACAGACGCCCATGCATGTCCGGATTGCGCCCACCAGGTTCTCGGTACCGTCCGTCCGCGAAGTCGGCCCGAACAGCAGGCGGTCGAGCGTCGTATCGACGCCCGGCCGGATGCGAACTCCGCGCGGCAGTTCCCGGTGCCCCGTCGACATCCCCCACGCGTAGCCCTTCGCCGGCGCCTCTTCCGTCCGCGCGAAGGCAGTGCCGAGCATCACGGCGTCGCCGCCTGCGGCCAGTGCCTTGCACACATCGCCGCCGTTGCGCATGCCACCGTCCGTGATGATCGGTACATAGCGCCCAGTATCGCGGTAGTACTCATCGCGAGCCGCAGCGCAATCGATCGTCGCCGTTACTTGCGGCACACCGATGCCTAGTACTTCCCTCGACGTGCAGATTGCTCCCGGCCCAACGCCGACCATCAGCCCTGCGATACCCGTCTCCATCAACTCCCGTGCCGCCCTGTAGCCTACTGTGTTCCCGACGACGACAGGCACGCGGATGTTTTCGATCAATTCCTCAAGGATGAGCCCGCGTGGCGAAGTGGACACGTGGCGCGCCGTCGTAACCGTGGACTGGACGACGAAAATGTCCGCTCCAGCGTCCACCGCGATCGACGCGAGTTTCTTCGTGTTCGCCGGAGTGCAAGAGACGGCGCACGCTGCGCCTCCTTCCTTAATCTCGCGCACGCGTCGGCCGATCAGCTCCTCGCGGATCGGTCCTTCCGTGAGCCGCTGGATTACCGCGGCGGATTCCTCGTTCGAGGCCGCGACGATTTCGGCGATCGCTGCGCGCGGCTCTTCGTAGCGACACTGAAGCCCTTCAAGGTTAATTACCGCCAGCCCGCCTCGCCGGCCAAGTTCGATAGCGAACCGTGGATTGACTACCGCATCGAGAGCTGCAGCCACGATCGGAAAGTTGAAGGCGTGCTCGCCTATGCTAAATTGGATGTCCGTCAGCTCGGGGTTGACCGTGATGCTACCTGGCACGATGGCAACTTCATCGAACCCATAAGCGGGGCGGAGCTCCCTGTACGTTGCCAAGCTCATTTAGTTACCTCTCTCGCGGAAGCCCGAGGAATTTCATAACAATATATCAATCCGCTGTTCGGGCGGTCAACGGTCACGGGCGAGCATTTTGAGCAAAAGTATAAACGCTTTCCACTAAAGAAACAGTAAGGCGTTATATCGTTTGTCAAGTTTGTTTGTCGTCTCCACCCCTATTGGCAATCTTGAGGACGCGACCATGCGCGCCCTCCGCGTGCTTCGTGAGGTCAGGCTGATCGCAGCGGAAGACACTCGGACGACCCAAATCCTTCTTCGCAACTATGGCATCAACACCCGGATTGTCAGCTATAACGAGCACAACATGGACCACCGCACACCGCAGCTTCTCGCTACCATGAAGACCGGGGACGTCGCGCTAGTCTCGGAAGCCGGCACTCCCGGCGTCAGCGACCCTGGGCACGAACTGATCGCCGCCACGATCGCTGCGGGCCACTCGGTTGTCCCCATTCCTGGCCCGTCGGCCCTCATCGCCGCGCTTGTGACCTCCGGGCTCCCGATGCGCCAGTTTACGTTCCTCGGCTTCCTTTCCCGACGCCCCGCCGAACGCCGCCGCGCTCTGGCGCAGATTGCCGCCTCAGCGGTCGCCGTTTGGCTGTCTGCCGGGAACTCACCAAGGTGTTCGAGGAGGTTTTCCGTGGCACCGCGGCAGAAGCGCTTACCCACTTTCCGGACCCACGCGGCGAGTTCACCATCGTGATTGAGGGTGCAACTGACCAACCGCGACCCCTCTCGGATGACGAGATCCGCCGTTATCTTCAAGAAGCGAAAGACCGTGGGCTCTCAGGGCGAGATGCGGTGAAGGCTGTATCTGCCGCGGCTGGCCGCCCCCGCCGCGAAATCTATACCTTGTGGCTCCAATTTAGCGAAGACCAGGGCTGAGCAACGATTACTTGGCTCGGCGTACCATCAGCACTCAGCCTTCGGAATACCCCATGCTAAAATTCGACGGGAACATATATGCCCGAAAGAATATTCATAGGTGTCGCTTGGCCCTACAGCAACGGATCACTACACATCGGCCAGATTGTTGGCGCCTACCTTCCCGCTGACATCTTCGCCCGCTATCACCGCGCAGCCGGCAATGACGTCCTCATGGTCTCGGGCAGCGACCTGCACGGCACGCCGATCACTGTTCGCGCCGAACAGGAAGGCCGCACCCCCACCGAAGTAGCCTCCCAGTTTCACAATGAGTTTCTCGATTCCTGGAAGCGCCTCGGTATCAGCTGGGATCTATACACAACCACCGCCACAGAGAACCACGTCCGTGTAGCACAGGATATGTTTCTCCGCCTGCTCGAAAAGGGCGACATCTACCAATCGAGCATGAAGCTGCCTTATTGCACCGTCGAAAAACGGTTCCTGCTCGACCGCTACGTCGAAGGCACCTGCCCGATCTGCGGCGACGCGAATGCTCGTGGAGACCAGTGCGACAACTGCGGCAACGTCCTCGACCCGATCGACCTCACGGAGCGCCGCTGTAAATTCGACGGCTCCGAGCCCGAACTTCGTGACTCGGAGCATTTCTTTCTGCGCCTCAGCGCCTACAACGACCGCCTCAGAGACTGGCTCTCTTCAGACAAGCCTCGCTGGCGCAAGAACGTCGTCAACTTCTCTCTCGGCGTCATCGAGCAGGGCCTACACGACCGGGCGATAACGCGAGACCTCGAGTGGGGGATCCGCATTCCAGTCGAAGGCTATGGCGAAAAGCGCATCTATGTCTGGTTCGAAAACGTGATCGGCTACCTCTCTGCGGCTATCGAATGGGCCGAGCAGAACGGGCAGCCGGAGCGATGGCGGGACTTCTGGCAGGACTCTCAGGCGAAGAGTTACTACTTCATTGGCAAGGACAACATCTGGTTTCACACGCTAAGCTGGCCCGCTCAGCTCATGGGCTACAGCGAGGCAGTGGGAACCCACTACAACCTCCCTTACGATGTCCCCGCCAACCAATACCTCACCATTCGCGGAAGCAAAGCATCGACCAGCCGCCGGATGGCCGTTTGGGTCCCCGATTTCCTCTCGCGTTACGATCCCGATGCTCTTCGCTATTACCTCGCTGCTACGATGCCCGAAAGCTCGGACTCCGACTTTACGTGGGCGGATTTCGTGCGCCGTAACAACGACGAGCTCGTCGCTACCTGGGGCAACTTAGTGAACCGCGTCCTGAGTTTCACCTACCGCAATTTCGAAGCCGCTGTTCCCACGCCTCGAGAACTTACCGAAGACGATCGCTCACTGCTAACCAGGTCCGAACAGGCGATCCTCGAGGTCGGTCAGAACATCGCTCTCTGCCATTTCCGCGCCGGTCTTGAGTCGGCGATGTCTGTAGCGAGGGAGGCGAACCGCTACATTGAGGAGAACGCCCCCTGGAAACTGATCACTGAAGACCGCGGCCGCTGTGCAACAGTCCTTCACACAGCTATCGGCGCGATCAGCGGGCTCAATGTCGCGCTCTCGCCGTATCTCCCCTTCACTTGTGAGACCCTCCACGGCTATCTCGGCAACGAAACGCCACTGCGGGACGCCGGCTGGCGGCCTCAGACGCCGCCGGCGGGCCGGCCGCTGTCCGAGCCTCAGCCCTTGTTCAAAAAGCTCGACCCCGCGGTCGTCGGAGCGGAAGAAGCAAGGTTCGGCTCCTGACATGAGTCCCGTTGAAGGGATTATAGATTCCCACTGCCATCTCCAGGACCCTAAGTTCGACGGCGACCACGGAGCAGTCGTTCGCCGCTCCCGCGAGGCCGGCGTCTCGGCGCTAGTGGTCGTCGGATACGATCTGGAAAGCAGCCGCCGCGCAGTTCAACTGGCTCAGTCGTTCGACTGCCTGTATCGATGCGTTGTCCCGATTGGCGGCAAACCCTCGCGTTCTCGCCATCGGCGAGATCGGGCTCGACTTCTACCGCAACCTCTCTCCGCCCGACCGACAATGTCAGGCGTTTCGCGAGCAGCTAGACATGGCGCTCTCTGTGCGCCTGCCGGTAGTTATTCACGCCAGAGACGCCGACGAAGAGACGTTCGATATCCTTTCGGTTTATGCGGAGCGCGTGAAGGATGAATGCCCCCCAAATCGCCCTCTGGGAGTAATGCATTGCTTCGCCGGCGACCTGGCGCTCGCCCTCCGCTACATCAAGCTTGGCTTCCTGATCTCCATCGCCGGCACCGTCACCTACCCGAACGCTCATAGGACGCGTGCCGTCGCTCATGGCCTCCCCCTCGCATCGGTAGTGATCGAGACAGACGCGCCTTACCTGACTCCGCAATCGAGGCGCGGCCAGCGCAACGAGCCCGCCTACGTAGTCGAGACGGCCCGCTTCATCGCCGACCTTCGAAACGAGCGATTCGAACGGATCGCCGAATCCACGTCGGCCAATGCCGCTCACCTCTTCGCAATCGATCGCGTCTCTGAGCCAGCCGGTGCGCGCCCGTGAAGACTCAACTCCTCTACGGCGCCGTCCAGGAGGATCTCTCCAGAGTGGAGCGGGTATTCGAATCGCTCAAGCACGCGGATTATGGACCGCTGGGGGACATGCTCGACATCGTGCTCTCGGGCGGCGGCAAGCTGCTGCGCCCGGCCCTAGCTCTTCTCAGCGGCCGCTTCGGCCACTATGATCTCGACCTCCTCGTCCCGTTGGCCGCGTCCGTCGAGCTCCTGCACACCGCGACTCTCGTGCATGACGACGTGATCGATCAGGCAGCGACGCGGCGAGGCCGCCCTACCGTCAACAGCGCATTCCACAATTCGACTACCGTAATGCTCGGCGACTATCTTTTCGCCCACGCTGCTGATCAGGTCGTGAAGACTGACAACCTCCAGGTCGTGCGCCTCTTCTCCGACACGCTCATGATCATGGCCAAAGGTGAAATCCGCCAGGACCTCACTGCTTACGACAGCCGCCAGACCATACGCGACTATCTCCAGCGGATCGGCGGCAAGACTGCCTCGCTCTTCGCGACCGCCTGCGAAGGCGGTGCGATCGTCAGTGCCCAGCCAGACCCATCGACGCAGGCCTTCCATGATTACGGCTACAACTTCGGAATGGCCTTCCAGGTCGTGGACGACATCCTCGATTTCACCGGAGATCCCGACGCCATGGGCAAGCCCGTCGGAAGCGATCTCATGCAGGGGACTCTTACCCTACCTTCGCTCCTCCTGATGGACCGCTCCCCGAAGTCGAACCCGGTCCAGAAGTACTTTGCGCGCCCTTCGCGAGAGCGCCTGGCCGAGGCCGTTCAGGTCGTCCTCGATTCCGGTGTTATCGAAGAATCGTACGAGATGGCCCGTGATTTTTCGCGCCGCGCGAACGACGCCCTCGATGTGCTTCCCGATCTGGAGGACCGCGAGACGCTCCGCGACCTGACTGACTACATTCTCGACCGGCGTACCTGATTCGCCTCCGGGCCCGCTCGCTAGCTCGTCGGAAGGACCTTCTTTTCCTTTTCCGGCGCCTTGGTCTTCACGGTCGGAAACCCGTCCTTATCGATACCCCAGCGGTCGCGGTAACGGGCTTCTCTTAGCGCTGCGAGGCGTTTGTCCCGCTGCGCACGCGTCTCGCCGCGAGTCGGCCGCGGCTTGGGCTTCGGCTTGGCCAGTTCGGGATGCTCCCAACCCTTCATGCGCGTTGCCCGCTTCTTAACCTCCTGACCCATGTGCCAATACGTACCCTTATCTGGAATGCGCCGCGGGTAGCCGTCCCGGAACGTGAAGGCGTTGAAGCTCGACATGATCCGTTCGCCGTCCCGGTCGCACTCCGGACATGGGACAGCCAGCGAGGCCTCCCGCATCTCGCGGATTGCCTCGAAAACCCCATCGCAGCTCCCGCAATAGTACTCGTAAAGCGGCATCTTAGCCCGTAGCTCCCTCCGCCTTCCCCTTACGCTTGGCGTTTTCCTTCGGTTTCACACGGGCGATTGTCTTGGCCGGCGTCCCGGCTCGCACAGGTTTGTGATGGTACGGCACCCGCTGTCGCCAGCCATCCTTGCGAGACATCGAGGCGAACGTCGTCGGCATGATCCGGTCGGCGTCTGTACCGCACTTGGGACACGGCGCGGACTCTTCCGACTGGCGCACGGAGCGCAGCGCTTCGAAGATCCCGTCGCACGCCTCACAATAGTACTCATAGACCGGCATCGTTTACGCTTCAACCGCGTGCTTAACGCCTTCTCGGCGTAGCCGCTCGATGAACGCCGCCGCGTTTACGTCCCGCTCGAGCACCGACACAATAAAGCTGCGCAGGTGCGTCTCCACCTCTCTCGCCAAGGATCCTTCCGTCCGCACCCGCATGGCGTCGTCATATGACCCGTGCTGCAGAAGTCGCAATACTTTCAGCACATTCAGCGAAAGCGTCCGCGCGCCCATACTACCGCCTGCACACACACGGCAGATGGCCCCGCCGCTGATCGGCGCAAAGAAGTTATCGACGGCCTCCAACCGCGACCCGCACCCTACACACACCTCCAGTTCCGGCCGGAAGCCGCACTGGTCAAGCAGCCTCATCTCGAAGAATCGCAGAGTCTGATCAAGGTCGTTCGCATCCGCTAGCCTGCGCAGCGTCTCAACGAGCAGCCGGTATGTCGGGAAGCTGTGCGTCCGCTCGGGCACGAAGCGGTCGATAAGTTCCGCCGCGTATAGCGCGCGGCTCAAGCGGTCGAGGTCATCTCGAAGCGGCTGGAAGCTTTCGAGCATTTCGCAACCGGCGACTACATCACTCACATGCCCCTGCGCCAGCTGAAGCATGCAGCGCGTCAGTGGCTGAAGGTGGCCGGACATCCGGCTGGTCGTCTTTCGCACGCCCCGTGCTTTCACGTCCATCTTCCCGAATGTCGGCGTGTAAACGCAGAGGATGCGGTCCGCCTCCCCCAGCCGCCGCTGGCGGAGGATGACCCCCTCCGTCTTGTACATTCGCGGCACGGGCATCCTAGCTCTCGATCTCCTGCCGTCCCTCTAGCGCGCGGGCAAGCGTCACGTCGTCCGCATACTCCAGGTCTCCGCCCACCGGCAGTCCTCTCGCGAGCCGCGTGATCCGCACGCCTAGTGGCCGCAGCAGGCGCGTAAGATACATCGCCGTCGCCTCACCCTCCAGGTTCGGGTTCGTCGCCAGGATGATCTCCTGCACCTCGCCCGACCGCAGCCTTTGTAGCAGCTCCGAGACCTTCAAGTCCTCCGGCCCGATTCCGTCGATCGGCGAGATAGCCCCGTGCAGCACATGGTGCATCCCGCGGTAGCCTCGTGTCCGCTCGATCGCCAGAATGTCCAGCGGCTCCTCAACCACGCAAATGATCGTGCGGTCGCGGTCGCCATCCATGCAGATGCGGCACGGGTCCACTTCCGTCACGTTCTGGCAGATCGAACAGAAAGTGACCCGCTCCTTCACCTCAACGATCGCCGAAGCCAGCGCGCGGGCCTCCGCCGCTGGCATTCGCAGCAGGTAATAGGCCAGACGCTGCGCGCTCTTCGGGCCGATGCCGGGCAGCTTGTACAGCTCATCGATCAGGCGCACCAGCGGCGCCGCCGTCGCCGGCGACGATTCGTTCACGTACGGGTCACCTCTTGGCTTACGATGTCAGTCCGGGAAGGTTCATACCACCTCCCAGCCCCGCCAGCTGCTGCATCTGGCTCGCCCGGATCTTCTCGAGCGCGTCGTTCATCGCTGCTTGGATCAAGTCCTGCAGCATTTCGGCGTCTTCCGGATCGATCACCTCGGGCTTGATATTGATTTCCTGCAGAGATGGGTGCGCGTTCATCTTCACGGTAACCGCGCCGCCGCCTGACGACGCCTCGATTATCGTCTCATCCAACTTCTGTTGTACTTCCGCGATCCGCCCCTGCATCTGCTGCAGCTGCTTCATGAAGTCAGGATTCGTCCCGCCGCGGCTCGCCATCCGGCCCTCCTTTAACTGATGCGCTTCCGATTGGTCTCGCGCCCAACTGGCGCGCCGCCTCCACCAGGTGTCCGCCCTTCGCCGCCGGCCTTGCCACGCGTTCGCGGGGCGCATGCTCGAACGTCACTCTGACGGGCCTCCCTAGCACGCCCGAAAATAACTCCTCCAACCGCTTCGCGTACGGCCCCGACTCGATCCTCTCAAGATGGAACGTATGGTAGAAGCCAAGCGTGACAGCTGTCTGTCCGTATCCTTACAACCTTGGCGAACCCGCTCCAAAAGACCCATCCCTTCGGCGGAGGCCATCGCCCGGGCTGGCACTTCAGGCTGGGGCCCGGCCTCCATCTCTCGGTCGAGCGACGGTTCGAGTGCGACCGAACCGTCGTCGGCCGCCGCCGCGACTTGCGACACGGACGGAGTTCCGGGAATCAGGACGGTTTCCACGCGAGAGGCTACCTCCATCAACGCCAGCTCCAGCGGCAGCGACCCGCCCGAAGCAGGCGAATCGTCTCTGAAATCGGCCAGCGCGAAAGCCCTGAGCACCTCCACGATCCGATCGCGATTGAGCTTCCTGCCGGCCTCCTTAGCCTCCTCAGCCGCCTCGCAAGGCAGGTCCAGCGCATCCAGCGCGCCGGTCTTCGCCAGGAGAAGATTCCGCAAGTAGCCGACGACTTGCTTGCAGAAGTGCTTCATGTCCGCCCCGTCGTCGCGGACAGCAGCGATCAGGGCTAGCCCACCGGCCAGATTGCTCTCCAACGCCAGCCTCGCCAGCTCGGCGCTTCGAGCGTCGGTAACCAACCCCAGCGCCTCGCGCACCTGCGCGAGCGACGGCGACTGCCCGTAATACGCGACTACCTGCTCGAGGCCGTTGATCGCATCCCTCAGGCTCCCGGTCGCGCTCCGCCCGATCTCCTCGAGCGCCGTTTCCTCCAGGGAATAACCCTCTGCCCGGCAGATCTCCGAGAGCCTCTCGACTATGGCGCTCAGCGGGATCCGGCGCAGGTCAATCAGGAGGTTCCTCTAGGGTCTTGAGCAGCGCGTTTTCAGCACCCTTGCTCAGCATGTGGACCTCGTCCAACAGGTAGACCTTCTTCCCACCAGCCATTGGGGTTAGAACGACGTTCTCTCGAAGTTGTCGGATATCGTCGACGCTGTTGTGGCTGGCCGCGTCCTGCTCGATGAAATCCATCGCCCGCCCCTCGTTGAAAGCGGTGCAGGAGACGCATAAATTGCACGGCTCTCCATCTGAAGGCCCCCCGCAGTTCGCCACCTTTGCAAGCAGCCGCCCAAGAGTCGTTTTGCCTGTCCCGCGCGGCCCGCTGAACAGGTAAGCGTGCGCCAGCCCACGCTCAGACGCCACAGAGTTGCGCAGGGTGCGGGTGATGGCTTCTTGCCCCATCACTTCGGAGAACCGTTGGGGGCGCCATTTGCGGTAGAGGACCTCGCTCACTGGGGTAATTATAACTGCGGCTGTTATCGAGTTATAGGCCGTCGCGCCAGCTGATAGCCGCCAGCAACTCTCGCTCTCGCGCTCGCATCCGCTTTGCCTCCGCCGTCTCCGCGTGGTCATACCCGAGCAGGTGAAGTACGCCGTGTACTAGCAGATGATCGATCTCATCTTCGACAGGTCTCCCTGCCTCTCCCGCCTGCCTTAGCGCCGTCGGATACGAGACGATCACCTCGCCCAGGCGCAACACGCCGTCCGGCGACGCAAACTCCTCGCCTTCCGTGAGCGAAAAGGCGAGCACATCCGTCGTCCTATCCTCACCCGCATACTCGCGGTTGAGGTTACGAACCGTCTCATCGTCCGTTATAAGGACGCTCACTTCGCCGGGAGGGAGACCTTCTCGCTCCATCACAGCGCTCGCCAACCTTTCGAGCCGCTCGCTATCAATCGCCGCTCGGACCTGCTCGTTGACGGAAACAAGCACCGAGTGGATCGTGGCCACGATTGACACTCTAACCGAGAACAGCCGCGGCCGACTCCGAGGCGTCCAGCAGCGGCGCAGGATACAGGCCGACTGCCACGAGCCCAACCACAGCGACTGTCATCGCCAGTCCCAGATATGGGCTCGGCTGGAACGCCTCTTCGCTCGCCGGCTCCTGCGTATACATCCTCAGCACGACACCCACATAGTAGTAGGCAGAAATCACGCTGTTCAGGACGCCGATCAGTGCGAGCCAAACGAGGTCCGCCCGAACCGCAGCGTTGAATACCCAGAACTTGCCCCAGAACCCGGCAAGCGGGGGAATCCCCGTTAGCGACAGCAGGCACGCTGTCAGCCCCGCAGCCAGCCAGGGAGAGCGCCGCGCCACCCCCGCGTAGTCGGCTATTTGGTCGGAGCCGATCTTGTTCGAGATTGCGATGATCGCGATGAACGCGCCGAGGTTCGTGAAAGCGTACGTCCCAAGGAAAAAGACGACTGAGCTCGTCCCGAGCAGCAACTGCGGATCATTGGCCGCCACGGCCGCCAGCCCGATCAGAAACGTCCCTGCCTGCGCGATGCTGCTGTACCCCAGCATTCGCTTGATGTCCGATTGCGCCAGCGCCGCAACGTTGCCCAATGTCATCGAGATCGCGGCAATCGCCGCGAACATGTTCGACCAATCGCTTGAGATCAAACCGTGCCCGAGAGCAACCACAAACACTCGCATCACCACCGCAAATCCAGCCGCCTTACTCGCCACCGAAAGGTACGCAGTCACCGGCGTCGGCGCGCCCTGGTAAACGTCCGGCACCCACATCTGGAACGGCACGACCGCCATCTTGAACCCGAGCCCCGCAGCCAGGAACACCGCCGCCAACACTAATGCCGGGCGCGTCCCGGAATCAGCGCCTGCCACGAAGGCAGCGATGTCGTTCAAGTTCGTTGACCCCGAGAGCCCGAACAGGTACGCCATCCCGTAAAGCGTGAGCGCCGTGCTTACCGCCCCAAGCAACAAGTACTTCAGGGCGGCTTCGCTTGAGCGCCCGTCCTTATAGAAGGCCACGAGCACATAGAAGCTGATTGCCTGCAGCTCCAGCGCCGCGAAGATCGCGATCAGGTCGACCGTGCCCGCCATCAGCATCATCCCAACTGTCGACGTGAGGACCAGTGCGACGTACTCCGCCCGAAAACGGCTCTTCTCAAGCAAATCAACCGAGGCAAAGATGATCACCGCGGCGATGCCGGCGAAAAGGAAATTAAAGAAAAGCGAGAAGTCGTCGACGACCATTAACCCTTCGAACGCGTTCCCCCGCTCGTCGGCCACAATGAGGAGAAGCGACCACAACGCAGACACGGCCAGCCCCGCGAGCCCGAGAGTGACAGGCGCGGCTCGCCTGGCGTCGCCCCGCATTGGCAACGTCACGTCGCCCACGACGATCAGCCCCGCCGCGATCAGCAGCGCAAGCTCCGGCCCGAACCGGTTGATGTCTTCCATCAACTCAACTCTCGGCACCCAGCAAGCGGCACTCGCCTACCCTAGCCTTTGCGCTATCGGCGTCACGCCGCTCTCGAACAAGTCCATCATCACTGCCGGATATACCCCGATCGCCACTATCGCGGCCGTCATCGCCAGAAGCGGTCCGCGCTCCCACCACGCTGTCGCATCTGCTAGCGATTCCCATCGCGGGTCGGGCGCTCCCCAGAAGACGCGCTGGATCGTCCACAAGATGTAGCCGGCGGCGAAAACGATGCCGATCACACCGGCGATCGTCATCACCTCATGCTTCTCGAACGTCCCGAGGAACACCGTAAGCTCCGAGACGAACCCTGCTAGCGCCGGCAGCCCCAGGGATGCAAGCCCCGCGACGACCATCATCACCGCAATGAATGGCATGCGCGGCGCCAGCCCGGAGAGATCGGCAATGTTCCGCGTGTGGGCGCGGTCGTACACCATCCCGACGAGCACGAAGAGCATCCCCGTGATTAGCCCGTGCGTGAGCATCTGCATCGAAGCGCCCGTCAGGCCAACCGTACCGATCGCGGACGCCCCAAGCAGGACATAGCCCATGTGGCTCACACTCGAATATGCGATCAGCCGCTTCAGGTCCTGCTGGATGAGCGTCATCAACGCGCCATATAGGATGCTCACCGCGGCGATAATCGCCAGCCATATCGAAGCGTCTCGCGCCACGTCCGGCATGATCGAAAGGCTCATGCGCAGGATCCCATACCCACCCATCTTCAGAAGAACCCCGGCGAGGATCACGCTCACCGCCGTCGGTGCGTCAGTATGCGCATCGGGCAACCAGGTGTGAAACGGCACGATCGGAAGCTTTATTAGAAACGCGGCGATTATCAGCGTAAAGATCGCCCAGGTCGGGATAATCGCGTCGTGTATGTCGCCGATACGAGCCAGTTCGCGGATGTCGAAGGTATCTGCCGTGAAGCCAAGCGTCAGTATGCCCACGAGCATCAGCGCCGAGCCGAAGAACGTGTACAAGACATACTTCCACGCCGAGTACACGCGGTTTCCGCTGCCCCAAACGGAGATCAGGAAGTACATCGGCACAAGCTCAATCTCCCAGAACACGAAGAACAGCACGAAATCCAGCGCGCTGAAAACGCCGAGAAGGCTCGTCTGCAGCACCAACAGCCAGCCGAAATATTCCTTTGGCCGTAGCTCTATCCGCCACGAGATGAGCACCGAAATTAGTCCCAAGAACGCCGTGAGCAGGGCGAGCGGCAAGGAGAGACCGTCCAGCCCAACTGCGTATTTGAGCCTGAGGGTCGAAAAGTCCGAGTCAAGCCAAGTCGTGCTATTGATGAACTGGTAGCCCGCCTTGTCCCGGTCGTAATCGAGAAACATAAACGCGACAAGCGCGAGTACTACCGCAGAAACCGCCGCCGCGATAACCTTTGCCCGGTGTTCCTCTTCCTTCGGCAGCAGGATAATCGCAAGCGCCCCGGCGATCGGCAGGAAGATTGCCAGCGTTAGCACCTAAAGCGACCTCATTTAGGGTCGATTATCAGGATGCCCGCTATTGCGCCCAGTACGCCGATGAGCATCGCGCTCGCATAGAGCTGCGCCTGACCGGCCTGCACGAGCCGCGCCTGATCGGCGCCCCAGCGTGCAGCCGTCCCTACCCCATTCACGACGCCATCGATAACGTACCTATCCCACAGAGACAGAAGCCACGCAGCGCCGCCCAGCACCAGCGCCCTCACAAACAACTCCTCGTATAGCCAATCTAGGTAGTACTTGTTCTCGAGTATCTCCGGTAGCGGCTCAGCAATGTGCCGCACGCGGTCCGATTGCACGGCTCGCGCGCCATACACGAGCCACGCAACCCCCAGTCCGGCCAGCCCCGCGGCCGTCGAAGAAAGCGCGATCCACCATTGGAAGCCGCCGTGCGTCACCAGTTCCTCGCTCTCTTTCGGCAGCCAGCCCTCGATCAGCGTCTCCAGCCCGCTATCGAGATTCACAAATCCAGCCACGCCAGCCATGACGGCCAACGCCACAAGCGGGACTAGCATCAAGGACGGCGATTCATGCGGCTGAGCATGCCCCCCGGCTTCGCCGTGTTCCGGTTCTTCACCCCCCTTGTACTCTCCGCCGAACGTCAGGAACAGCATTCGTCCGACATACACCGCTGTGAGGAACACACCGATAAGCGCGACAACAAAGACCCAGGGCCGGTCATCCCAGGCGTCGCTCAGGATTTCGTCCTTGCTCCAGAAGCCGGCTAGGGGAAACACTCCGACCAGCGCCATGCTCGCTACGAACACCGTCCAGAACGTCACCGGCATGTACTTCGCCAGCCCGCCCATCTTGCGCATATCGAACGTCCCCGTCGCGTGGTTCACTGATCCGGCCCCCAGAAAGAGCAGCGCCTTGAAAAACGCATGCGTGAAGAGATGGAAGATCGCGGCCACAATTCCGAACACGCCGAGGCCCATCATCATGTACCCCAGCTGGCTGATCGTCGAATACCGCCGTAATTGCGCCAATTGCCGCCACAGTGGTAATCGCCTCCTCGGACTCCGCGAAAACGGGGAAGAACCGCGCCACAAGATACACTCCCGCGGCCACCATCGTCGCCGCGTGGATCAGTGCCGAGACCGGCGTCGGGCCCTCCATCGCGTCGGGAAGCCAGACGTGCAGCGGGAACTGCGCGGACTTCCCGGCCGCGCCCGCGAATAGCCCGAGCGCAAACAGGGTCAGCGCGGTCGATCCGACCGCCCCGGCGATCGCCGCCTCGTGGATATCGCCGATGCCCAGCTTTCCGGTCTGCGAAAAGATGATCAGAATCGCAATCAAGAACCCGAGGTCCCCGAGGCGCGTCACCAGAAACGCTTTCGTTGCCGCCCGTCGCGCGGAGTCTTTGTAGAACCAGAACCCGATTAGCAGGTACGAACACAACCCCACCAGTTCCCAGAACACGAACAGCTGGACGATGTTCGACGCCAGCACCAGCCCCAGCATTGACGCCGTAAAGAGCGACATGAAGGCGTAGTAGCGGTTGTACCCGTCATCGTCCCGCATGTATTCCTGTGAGTACACCTGCACGAGCAGCGAAACGCTCGTCACGACGACAAGCATGAGCGCCGAAAGCCCGTCGAGCGTGATGCCGATATGCACATCCAGCCCGCCCACCACCACCCACTTGTGCCCGTCGAACCCAACACGGGCGCCGTCGGAATCTATCGCACTATCAAGTGCCCAAAGAGAAAGCACAAACGCGACAAGAATCGCCGCGATTGTGGTATAGCCGCTGTACCGCGCGCTCCAGCTGCCGTCTCGGGTCAGGCCCAAGAACGAAACGAGCGAGATAACCGCTAACGACCCAAGCGGCAGAACCATTATCGCCCAAACGAACCCCTCAGGAATGGTAGCGAGCACTAATGCTGCATCCCGTCATTCTGAGCGGTGACCACGCTCGCACGCTGAACCACAGAGTCTCGCGAAGCAATCTGGGGTGGGGCGGACGTTCGCGCGCCCAGGCTGCGTTTCGATGTCGCCCACGCGCCGCTCTGAACGATTCCCATTCCCGCTTGCCTGTTTCCTCTTGTCATCCCTCAGATCTTCCTCAGGATCTCTTGGGCCACATGCAGCTTCCCCCAGGGCACGTAAATCGCATGCGGCTCAAGCTCCGAAGCCTTCGCCCATCCCGAGGCGGGAACCACCCGAACCGAAAGCGCTTCGCCGTTCAGAAGCTCCTTCCAGAGCTCTGCCGTGTACGCGTTCTTCGTGTCCATCAGCTTCGCCCACATCGGCCCTACCTCCGCGTCTGCCATGGAATGTGGAACGAGGAACAAGGAACCACCCACGGGAGCAACGTTTCGGGTTCCTGGTTCCCAGTTCCCAGTCCCGTCTTCACCACTTCAACAGATCGATTCGGTCCACATTGATCGTGTCCCGCACGCGATNACAGTAATCACGAACACCACAAATACATGCCCGTCCAGTGGGTTGGGCGACTGCACGAACCGCGAGAAGGCAACGAACGTCAGATTCACCGCATTGAACATCAGCTCGATGCCCATGAGCACGCCCACGAAATTGCGCTTGGCCAGCGCCAGATAGAGCCCGATCGAAAACAGGACCGCGCCGACGATCAGGTAATGCTCGAGGTTGACAGACACTACTCTCCCTCGACGGCGCCTTCCGGCCGCACCAGCAATATCGCTCCCATCATTGCGACAAGCAGTAGCACCGACGCTATTTCGAATGGGAGAACATACTTGCCAAGCAAAGCTTCACCTATCACCGAAGCCGTTTGCTGAAACCCCTCGCGATCAGAGATCGCCCAGTCCGTGTCGATCGCCACATATCCGAGCGTGAATGCTACAAGCAGAGCGAGCAGCAACGCCGGCAGACGCAAGAATGTCTCTTGATTGCCACGGTCTCCGGTCGGCGTCAGCACGATCGCGAAAAGGATAAGCACCGAGACGGCGCCCGCGTAAATCAAGACCTGCGTGACCGCAACGAAGTCCGCTGACAGCGTTATGTAGAGCCCGGCCACGCCCACAAAGCTGAGGATGAGGGAGACCACCGCGTGGACCAGGTTCCGAACAACGACGACACCGAGGGCCGCGGCAATAGTGAGCGCGGAAAGCAGATAGAAGGCGACGACGGTGCCCGTGTCGTCCATTAGACTGTCGGCGCCGGCTCCCCGAAGTGAATCGTGCCCAACTCTTTCGTGAGCAGCGCCCGGTGAGCCACCCGTTCCGGCCGCTGGTGCCCCAGGACCCAGGCCCACCCGCCGATCAGAATGACCGCCACCGCCGAATTAATGACCCCGAAGAGCGGTAGCGCTTCTCCGGAGGAAAGCTCTGCCTCCTGCCACAGCAGCTTTTCGCCGCCGACAACCATAACATTAACAAGCGACAGCGGGAGCAGGAATTTCCAGGCGAACGCCATGAGCTGATCGATGCGCAGCCGCGGCAACGTAGCGCGCGACCAGATATAGATGAAGAAGACGCCGTAAAGCTTCGTCAGGAAGATCAACCATCCCGGCACCCACTCCTCGAGCCCCCAGAGCGTCCAACCGCCCATGTACAAGGTAACGATTACTGCGGCTATCGCAAAGCCGGCCAGGTACTCCGCCTGGTAGAAGAAGCCGAACTTGATTCCTCCGTACTCAGTGTGATATCCCGCCACGATCTCCGATTCCGCCTCCGCGATGTCAGTCGGCGAGCGGTTCATCTCCACCGCGCCCGCCACGATGTACCCGAGCAGACCCAGCGGTTGCAGGAACAGTAGCCACACGGCGTGGTCGGCCTGCCAATCGACGATGTCTCCCAGCCTCATACTACCGACGAAAAGCACCGCAGCTAGCAGCACCAGCACCTGAATCAGCTCATAACTGATCAGCATGGCTATCGTCCTCATGGCCCCGATCAGCGCATATTTGTTGTTCGACGACCAGCCGGCCATGAAGACAGCAATCGTGTTCAGCGAACCGACTGCTATTAGGAACAGCACACCGACGTTCAAGTCGGCGAGCACCATCCGCTCCCCGAAAGGAATCACGGCGAACACGACGATGGTCGGTACGAACACTACGATGGGCGCCAGCCAGAACAGTATGCGGTCGGCGTTGCGCGTCGTTATCGGCTCTTTGAACAGCAGCTTCAGAGCGTCAGCGACAGGCTGCAGCAGCCCGTTGGGCCCCACACGGTTGGGCCCAATCCGGTTCTGCATCAGGCCCACAACCCGCCGCTCAATCCAGATAAATGCGAGCACGCTGAGGATGGTCCAGAGGAGGATCGCCAGTACGCCGATCAACCCGGAGATGACATACGGCACCCAGTCTGGCGCACCCCAGTCCCGGATCTGCTCGAGGAGCGACCCAACCGTATTGCCGAAATCCCGAAAGTCGTACCACTCGGCGTCGAGGGGCATCATCCGGCCGCCCTGGTTATGCCGTTGTTGTCCCGACGATCAGCGCCGCCAGAGCCTGTCCCAAGTGGGAGGGGCGATCGGTGGGAGGACACGAAGGGCCGGGGGTCTGGGGGTGTCCTCCAGATTAACCATCCGGGCGGGTGGGCGGGACGAAGGACGTTTCGTTTGGTCGAAGGAGGAACATTACCTACCACGGGACACAGGGGGCCGGGCCCATTTCCCCGCTCCCATTTCCCCTCCCTCCTCCTCAACGGTCAACCTCACCCACGATAATGTCCACGCTCCCGAGGATCACAATCGCGTCCGCCACTGTCCCTCCAACACTCATCAACTTCAACGGCGTCAGATTGATGTATGACGGCGACCGGATATGAAAGCGAAATGGGGCCGGACTGCCGTCACTGATGAGGTAGAATCCAAGCTCGCCACGGGGTGATTCGATCCGCCCGTACGCCTCGCCAACCGGTGGACGGATAGCCAGCGGCGCCACCGGTTGGTCGATTGGCTGCACCGTAGCAGTCGGCAGCTGAGCATGGACAGGCCCCTCCGGTATCAGCTCCAGAGCTTGCTCCAGGATCTTGACGCTCTCCCGCATCTCAGCCAGCCGTACCACGAACCGGTCGTACACATCGCCATGCACCCCAACGGCGATGTCGAAGTCGACCTTGTCATAGGCAGCGTACGGGTCCGCCTTCCGGATGTCCCACGCCACGCCACTCGCCCGCAGCATCGGCCCGCTTACCGAGTGCGCCATCGCCTGCTCCGGGGTAAGGACCCCGATACCTCTGGAGCGCTCGACGATGATCTCGTTCTCCAGCAACAGGTCCTCGTACTCGTCCAGCTTCTTGGGTAGATCCTTGATCAGCTTGCGGGCGGTCGGCATGAACTCCGGCGGCACGTCCCGCGACACGCCGCCGATGCGCATGTAATTCAGCGTTAGCCTCGCCCCGCACGCCATCTCGAACAGGTCGAGCACCTTCTCGCGGTCCCGTAGCATGTGCATCACCGGCGTCTGCCATGCGCCACAATCGTTCGCGAAAATCCCGACAGCCATACAATGGCTCGCGATGCGCTGCAGCTCGCACATGATCGTGCGCAGCCACTGCGCACGATCAGGCGGCTCGATGCCGCATAGCTGCTCGACCGCAATAACATAGGCCAGATTTCCGGTCATTGCCGCAAGATAGTCCGTCCGGTCGGTAAACGGAATGTTTTGGGTATACGTCCGCTCTTCGGCCAGCTTTTCCATCGAGCGGTGGAGATATCCCATCACCATATCCGCATCGATGATCCTTTCCCCGTCGAGCGTCAGCCGGAGACGAAAGACGCCGTGCGTGCTAGGATGCTGCGGCCCGAGATTGACGACGAATGGCTCAGTCTGAACGGTCAAAGCTAGCCTCGGCCGCCGAGCGGCTCCTGAGATTCGCCGGGGAACCGCTCGAGCCCGGGAAAGCGGCCGCCCGGCCCGACCAGGTAGTCCTTGCGTAGCGGCCAGCCGTCGAACCCGTCCCAGAGGAACATGCGCCGCAGGTCCGGGTGTCCGACGAAAACGATGCCCATCAGGTCATAGGCCTCCCGCTCTTGCAGGTTCGCCCCCACCCAGACCCCCGTTACCGACGGCACTCGCGGGTTCTCCCGGTCGCTCGCCTTCACCTTTATCGCCGTCATTTGATTGAGGCGGATCGACGTCAGGTGGTACACCACCTCGAAGTACTCCAGCCGGTCGACGGCGGTCAGCGAGCTCAAGAACTCAAACTTCAGATCCGGGTCGTCCCTCAGGAAGGCACATACTTCCGCCAGCCTGTCCGCCTTCATCGTCGCCGCTTCGGGGATTGCTTCCTCCACAGCGCCCGGGAATTTCTGTTCGATCCGGTGCGCTATGTCGAGACCGGCGATCGCTTTGGTCACGCTAGGTCCATTCGAGGGCATCCTTGCGCCAGGCGTAGAGCAGCCCGATCAGCAGGATGAGCACGAACGTGAGGACTTCGATGAAGCCGCTGACCGCAACCCGCCCAAACGAGACCGCCCAGGGGTAAAGGAATACCGCTTCGACATCAAAGACGACGAACAACAGTGCGAAATAGTAGTAGCGGAAGTTGAACTGGACCCAGGCCGTGCCTTCGGTCTCCACGCCGCATTCGTACGTTTCTTCCTTGACCTTATCTGGACGGTCCGGCCGGATGCCGAGCCTTCCGTCAGAAGAAGAAAGCCGACTTGACCCCATTCAGGCAACATGGGCGCAGACTTTGTGAAAATTATCCCTAGCCAGTTCGCGCCGGAGTATAGCACAGGGTTTCGAATAGCAACAACCACGCCGTTAACTTTGTAAGAATGTGACTTAAATCACAGCAAAACCGCTTGACACCTAGTTTCGAGCAGTACTATATAAGAAGCGATATATGCCGTTGCTTGAGTAGCAAGGAGGTGTTCAATGCTAGACCTGAACTCAAGCCCCCTGCTCTGGGAGGCGCAAATCGCCGAACGTCACCGCGAAGTCGCCGCATTGACCGCTAATGCTCCGGTGCGCGTCAGCCGCCGCTCGATGCGGACCGCGCTCGCTGATCTCCTCGCGCACGTAGCGCTCCACCTCGACGGCCACGCCGTCGGCTCTGTCGTCGACCGTCACCCACAACCTGCCGGCCGCGGCTAAACCTAAATAAGGAGGGGTAAATGGACCGGACTCGCCAACAATTGCCTCGCCATGGGAGCGCCAGCTGATGTCGCTCAAGCACGCGCTCCTCGGGTTCATCAACTACGGACCGATGACCGGCTACGAACTCAAGAAGTTCTTCGATACGTCGGTCGCTCACTTTTGGAACGCTGAACTCAGCCAGATCTACCCAGCACTCAAGCAACTCGAAGGCGACGGCCTCGTCGAAATGAAAGTGGACGTCCAGGAAGATCGCCCCAACCGCAAGGTTTACTCGATTACTGCCACCGGCCGCCGCGAGCTCATCGATTGGCTGGCAACTCCCGCGGACCGCGAGCAGGTCAGAGAGCCGATCCTCATCAAAGTCTTTTTCGGCTCCTCTCTCTCGAAACAAGATCTGATTTCCGTCCTTCAAAACTGTGCAGACGAGACGCGGACGGCCGTCACCTACCTCGAACACGCGCATCAATTTGTCGACAAATTCGTTGAGGCGATCGGCCTCCAGCAGGAAGCTCTCTTCTGGCAGCTCACGATCGACTGCGGGCTGAAGGTCCACAGGGCCGAACTGGAGTGGAGTGAAGACGCGATCCAGAAGGTCAAGGCCGCCGACGATTCCATTTTCGAAAACGAACAACATGGGTACGACGGCGTCAACGACGTCCGCTCGGCCATGGAAGCCCTCGACCGCGTCAAGTCCCTCATGCCCGGCGCCCTCGCTGGCGCCGACACGTACGTGCGTTCGGCAAGAACTCCCGCTGAACAGCCACCTACAAAAGATAGGGTTAAAGTTAGCCGTTAGCGGAAGGAGGAACCTATTGACCACTCAAACCGAGACCACTTCGATCAGGCGGGCAGCCGCCGCCGGTCCATCGCTGGCCAAGAAAGCTCAGAAGATCCTAGCGGGCCGCTCCTTCTGTTCGCTGGCGACAGCCACTAGAGACGGTACGCCACATATCGTCGGCATCATGTACAAGTTCGTGAATGGTCACCTCTATTTCGCCACCGGCACTTCAACCAAGAAGGCGCGAAACATCAAGGACAACCCGAATGTCGCCGTCCACATCTCTTCGCGTAGGTACATTATTCCGGTGGGCCCGCCTGACTCCTTGCAGTTCTCGGGGACCGCTCAGATCCTCTCTCGTGACGATCCGGAGATTGTCTCGCTGTTAAACGCCGGCAAGCTCAAGACCATAACCGGCTTTGGCGTTCTTAAAGAGCCCGACCTCTGTTTTCTGAAGATTAAGCCCTCTCGGACGATACGCACCTACGGCATCGGGGTTCCGTTGCTGCAATTTCTCCGTGATGTGGCAAATGCCGACCGGACAGTCGTGCTCAACGAGCAATCACCCATCGAGAACGGAGGATCCGAATGAGAGGACACTTCCGTCACTACGACAATGACGACACATCGCTTACAGACGAGGAACGCCTGCAACGAGAAGCCAGACACCGCGCACACCAGCGAATGGGGTTCCTCTATCACCTGGCAGTCTTCATTCCAGTGATGCTGCTGATCCTGGCGATCGACGTCCTCACCCCGAACGACGGCTGGTTTATCCAGTGGGTAGCCGGTATTTGGGGCGGCATCCTGGCCATCCACTTCCTGTACGCCTTCATTCTCGATGACCTGCTCGGACCTGCCCTGGAACGCCGCATTTTCGAGACGCAACTCACAGCCCTGAAGGAACGCTCGCGCCGAAGATAAGCCTGCCCGACTAGCATCCGGGGCCCCGGAGTCCCGGGGAAGGAGTGCGAAAAATGCTGCCCGGCCTCCGCGAAAACCGAGTTTTCCGCTTTACCTATGCCGCGACGACAGCGGCCCGCATCCTGTCCGGCTACAAGATTCTTTCGATGCGAAAGAAGGGCATGTCGCCGGAGGAATACGACAGACGCCTCCGCGACCATCACCGCCGCAATGCCCAGCGCATCTATCGTGGCGTCCTGCGCCTCCAGGGCCTCATGATCAAGATCGGCCAGACCATCGGCAGCCGCCCAGACGTTTTCCCGGAGGAGTACGCGAGCGTCCTCTCGCTTCTCCAGGACAAGGTCCCACCTCATCCCTGGAAAGAAATGAAACCGCACATCGAGCGCGAGCTGGGCGGCCCCATCGAGTCAGTCTTCGCTAAATTCGACCGCAAGCCAGTCGCCGCCGCTTCGCTCGCCCAGGTCTACAAAGCCAAGCTGAAGGACGGCCGTCAGGTCGCCGTGAAGGTAGTCTATCCCAATAGCCCGCGCCTCGTCCGGACAGACCTCCGCATCCTTCGTGGCCTTATCTGGCTCGAGTCCCGCTTCAGCAA
This sequence comes from Chloroflexota bacterium, assembly GCA_005880075.1. Taxonomy (GTDB): domain Bacteria; phylum Chloroflexota; class Dehalococcoidia; order SM23-28-2; family RBG-16-64-32; genus CF-163. Next base: position 6,938 of record VBJT01000117.1, on the reverse strand, counting down.
CTACCCTCTCGAGCCCGTTTACAACGAGCTCGCCGCCAACGTCCCCCTCGAGGTCGACATGCTTCACGAGGCGGAAGCTATGCGTGCTATCGCTTCCACCCTCGCCTACCGTGACGACGTCGTGATCCCGGGCATCATCGACGAACACACGAGCAAGCGCATCCTCACTATGGAGTACGTCGACGGCATCAAGATCACCAATCTTGACGGCCTCCGCGCGGCGGGCATCGATACCCAGGTGCTCTTCCCGCTCCTCGTAGAGGTATACATGGAGCAGATCATGCGCCACGGCCACTTCCACGCCGACCCCCACCCCGGCAACCTCCTCGGCCTGCCCGGCAACCGGCTCGGCCTCCTCGACTTTGGCCTCACGAAGAAGATCACCGATGACTTCCGCGAGGCGTTCAAGCTCACGACTCGCTCGATGTTCACCGGCGACAACGAAGGCCTGGTTCGCGGCCTCAAGGCTCAGGGCATGAAGCTTAAGAACGAAGCTGACGATGCATCGTTCATCGCCTCCGGCGAGTTCTTCCGCGCGATGAGCGACCCCGAGACGTACAAGGACAAGGAGATCGTGCAGGCCGTCAACGAAGCCTGGGGCGAAGCCTTCAAGAAGAATCCTCTAGTCGACATGCCCGGCGACATGACGCTCGCCATGCGCGTCTTCTTCCTCCTCTTCGGTCTCGGCGCCACCGTCGGCAACAACCTTGATCTGCAAGAGAACAACATCCCGCAGATCGCCCTCAAGTATGCGCAAGAACCAGAGACGACTGTTCACCCACCGGTTGCCGCACCCCAAACGCAAGTAGGAGCCACCGCCAATGTCAGTTCCACAGCTGCGTGACATAGGCGTCGTCCGCCTCGGCTACGCCGGCGCCGTTGCCGCCCGCATCCTCGGCGGCTACAAAGCGTTGGATGCCCGCGCGCAACGGCTCGGTGAGACCATTTATGCCGAACGCCTGCAGAGGCATCACCTGAAGAGCGCCCGCCGTATTTACCGCGGCACCCTCCGCCTTCAGGGCCTCATGATTAAGATCGGCCAGACACTCGGCAGCCGTCCCGACCTGCTCCCTCAAGAGTACGTCCAGGTGCTCTCGAAGCTGCAGGATAGGGTCCCACCGCGGTCCTTCCGCCGCATGCGACCCCACATCGAGAACCAGCTCGGCGTGCCGATCGAAGAAGCGTTCGCAGAGTTCGACCGTATGCCGGTCGCCGCCGCATCCCTCGCTCAGGTCTACCGCGCCCGCCTCCACGACGGCCGTCAAGTCGCGGTTAAGGTGGTCTACCCAAACATCGAGCGCCTCGTCCGCTCCGACCTATGGATTCTCAAGGCGATTCTGTGGCTCGAGGCCCGCTTCTACTCCTTCCCGCTTGAACCCATCTACCGCGAGCTCGCCGCCAACATCCCAAAAGAAGTCGACATGCACCACGAGGCGCAGAACATGGAGGCGATCGCCGCCCAGCTCGCGCACCGCCCCGACGTCATCGTCCCCACCGTCGTCCACGAATGGACCCGCCAGCGCCTGCTAACGATGGAGTACATCAACGGCATCAAGATTACCGACTTCAAGGCGATCGAAGAGGCCGGCATCGACATCCACGCCCTCCTCCGCACAGTGGGCGAGGTCTACATGGAGTCCATGCTCCGCTTCGGCTACTTCCATGCCGACCCGCATCCCGGAAACCTCTTCGCTCTTCCCGGCAACAAGTTGGCCCTCCTCGACTTCGGCCTGGTCAAGCGGTTCACGCCCGAGTTCCGGGAAGCCTTCGTTGGCCTCGCCCGCGGCATCTTCGGCGAAGACCCCCAGGAAATCGTCGATGGCCTGCGCGCCAGCGGCTTCAAGTACAAGAAGGAACAAGACTCCGAAGCAGCCCTGGCCATGCGCGAAGCCTTCCGCGCCTTCAGCAGCCCCGAGACCTACCGTGACCGCCGCCTCATCGACGCGGTCAACGACCGCCTGACAGCGATCGAAAAGAAGAACCCGATGATCGACATGCCCGGTGAAATCGCCCTCGCGATGCGCGTCATGGGCCTCTTCCTCGCCCTCGCCTTCACGACCGGCTCCAACGTCGACTTTGGCGAGCTCGTAATGAAGTACGCCGACCCCGAACCCGAGCCGGCAAACATCATTCCGTTCGGCCAAACTGCCGCCGGAGCCTGATCCCGTCGACAACCCACCCCTCCCGCTGGCGGGGAGCCCTACCGCAGGGGCTCCCCGCCTTATGATCTCCTCAACGGCAATACAGAGTGGCACCGCAACCCGTACGAACAGACCTTCAGGTCTGTCCGCGAACGCCATACCGAGAAAGACGCCGCGCCAAGCGAACGACGCATCGCCAACCGCTGATCTGTTCCTGTCGGTTGGCCACGAATCCACGTCACTGCCACGCTTGCCTGTTCCTAGTCCCTGAATCCTTGCTCCTTGCTCCTACCTCCTACCTGACGTTAAGGTAGGCTCACCCATGAGCCAGGACGGATACCGCAAACCAGTCCCCACGCCCAGCCCCGAGTCCAAGCGCTACTGGGAAGGCTGCCGCAACCACGAGCTATGGCTTCCCTTCTGCCGTGACTGCGAGGCCTTCTACTTTTACCCGCGCGACTTCTGTCCCAGCTGCTTTAGCTGGGACATCGAGTGGCGGAAAGGCTCCGGTCGCGGCCGCATCTATACCTATGCGATCCAGCACCGCGCCTGGCACCCGGGCTGGCAAGATGAGGTCCCTTACGTCACCGCGCTCGTCCAACTCGACGAAGGCCCCCGCCTCTACACCAACATCGTTGGCGTCGACCCAGACCCAGCCCAGATCGATTGCGATATGCCCGTCGAAGTCACCTTTGAAGACATCACCGAAGAAATCTCGCTTCCCAAATTTCGCCTCGTCAGCTGATGACGATGAATGTAGGCGCAACGTCTTCAGACCCGCGTGAACCACGCCTCGCCAGCGATGACCCCCTCTGACGGCAAGATCGCCGCCCTCTACAAAAAAGTCGCGATCGTCGGCGCCGACGAGTCCGACGAGATCGGCATCGTCCCCGACAAGTCCACCCTTCAGCTCCACGCCGAGGCCGCTCGCAATGCCCTCGAGGACGCCGGCATCGCGCTCTCCGAGGTCGACGGCATCTTCAGCGCGGGCTCGGCGGGCTGGTCCCCCACCCTGCAGCTCGCCGAATACCTCGGCATCCAGCCGAGATACACCGATAGCACGTCCGTTGGCGGTTCATCCTTCGTTATCGATGTCGAGCACGCCGCCGCCGCCATTCACGCCGGCCTCATCAACGTGGCGCTCATCACACACGGCGAAAGCGGCGCCTCTGGCGGCAGGCGCGGGGGTTCAGCTCGGCCGGCCCTCGATGTTCAGCACCCTTCCGCCCAGTTCGAGATGCCCTACCATGTCGGCGGTGCGCCCACCCACTACGCAATGGCCTGCATGCGCCACATGCACCAGTACGGCACCACTCACGAACAGCTCGCCGAGATCGCCGTTGCCACCCGGAAGTGGGCCTCACTCAACCCGAAGGCAATGATGCGCGACCCCCTCACCATCGACGATGTCCTCTCCTCCCGCTGGATCGCCTATCCCTTCCACCTGCTCGACTGCTGCCTAGTCACAGACGCCGGCGGCGCGGTCGTCATCGTCAGCGCCGCGCGTGCGAAGGACTGCAAGAAACCACCCGTCTGGGTCCTCGGCTCGGGCGAAGCCACAACGCACCAAACGATCATGAACATGCCCGACCTCACAACGACCCCCGCCGCCGTCTCCGGCCCGCGCGCCTTCGCGATGGCCGGCGTCCGCCACAAAGACATCGACGTCGTCGAGGTCTACGACTCCTTTACCTACACCGCCCTCGTCACTCTGGAAGCCCTCGGCTTCTGCGGGCCCGGTGAGGGGGGCGCCTTCGTCTCCGGGCAGCGCACCGCCCCCGGCGGTGACTTCCCGCTCAACACCAACGGCGGGGGGCTCTCCTACACCCACCCCGGCATGTACGGCATGTTCCTCCTCATCGAAGCCACCCGGCAGCTCCGAGGTGAATGCGGCGAGCGCCAGGTCCCGAATGCCAAACTTGCCTGCGTCAACGGCACCGGCGGCACCCTCTCGAGCACCGGCACACTCATCCTCGGCGCGGATTAGGAGAAAAGCCGTCATCCTGAGCGACGACCACATGCGGGCGCGGAATACCACCCCTCCGCGAAGCGATCTGGGGTAGGCAAACGCCTGCGCGCCAGCGGGGCCTTCTCCGAATCACGCCTCTTCTGCTCATGGTGAGGCTCTCGTACCATGAGCGGGGCACGGCGCCAGTGTAGAGCCATGATCACCACCCGCTTCACCCAAATGTTCGGCCTCGACTACCCCCTCATGTCCGCGCCCATGGCCATGCACTCGGGCGGCCGCCTCGCCGCTGCGGTCTCGAAGGCCGGCGGCCTCGGCTCCTTCGGCGGCATCCACCGCAGCGGCGACCCAAACTGGGTCCGCGGCGAAGCCGACCGCATCCGCGCGGACACCGATCGCCCATTCGGCATCGGCTTCATCACCAACTTCATCCCAATTCTCACCCCTCTCTTCGACGCCGCCATTCAAGCGAAGCCCAGCATCATCGCCTTCTCTTTCGGCAGTCCCGGCCCGTACGCCGAGAAGGTGAAAGCCGCAGGAGCGAAGGTCATCTGCCAGGTCCAATCGATGGCTCACGCCCGCGAGGCCGTCGCCGCCGGTGCCGATGTCCTCGTGGCGCAGGGCAACGAAGCCGGCGGCCACACCGGCACGATGAACCTGCTCCCACTCCTCGTCTCCGTCCTCGATGCCTTCCCAGACCTCCCGGTCCTCGCCTCCGGCGGCATTGCCTCCGGCCGAGCCCTCGCCGCCGTGCTCGCCGCCGGCGCTGACGGCGCCTGGGCCGGCACCGCCTTCCTCGCCACCCCCGAATGCGTCGAGATCCCCGAGGAGCACAAGCAGACGATCGTCCAGAGTAACGGCGAAGACACCATATTCACGCGCGCCTACGACGTCCTCTTCGGCATGCCCTGGCCCGAAGGCATCGGCGAGCGCGTCCAGCGCAACAGGTTCACCGACGAATGGCACGGCCGCGAGAAAGAGATCGCCGAGCGCCGCGAGGAGCTCGCCCCAAAGGTCCAGGCCGGCGAATCCGACTTCAACTCCGGTCTACGCGCCATCCTCTACGGCCAGTCCGCCGCCACGGTCAACGCCATCCGCCCCGCCGCCGAAGTCGTCCGCACCATCTGTGATGACGCCGAACACCTCCTCCGCGACCGCCTCCGAGACCTCCTCGCGTAATGCCCTGTTTGTCCCGTTTTTCCCGTTTGTCCTGTGCGTAGGTTGGCCGGCTTGCATACTCTCACGTTTCCTGGCTCCTGGCTCCTATCTTCTGGCTCCTGATTCGTGCTAATCGACCTCCACACCCACACCCATCCCCTCTCCCACGACAGCCTCCTCTCCCCGGACGGACTAATGGAAGCAGCCAAAGCAGCGAACCTCGACGCCGTCTGCCTGACCGAGCACGACTTCTTCTGGGATCCCATCGAAGTTACTGCCCTCGAGAAACGACACAAGTTTCTCGTCATTCCCGGCATCGAGGTCAATACCGAGGACGGACACATCGTCGCCTTCGGCCTCGAGCGCTTCGTCTACGGCATGCACCGCATGCACGAACTCGCCCGGATGGCCGCAGAGCACGGCGCCGTCATGATCGCCGCCCACCCCTACCGCCGTCAGCTCCCTTTCGAGCTCCGCCACGACAGCCCGGCCGCCGATAGGAGGAGCGACTGGACCGGCGCCCTCGATCGCGCCGCCGCAAACCAGGCATACCAGCACGTTACAGCGATGGAGACCCATAACGGCCGCGGCAGCGACCGTGAGAACTCCTTCTCCGCCGAGCTAGCTGCCCGCCTCGGTCTCCCCGCGGTCGCCGCCAGCGACGCTCACGAACGCAAAGACATCGGTCGCTGCGCCACCGAGTTCCAGCGCAACATCACCAGCCTCCAGGACCTAATCACCGAAGTCAAAGCCCGCCGCTTCAAGCCGGCAGTGCTACGCCCGCAGGCCACGGAGCCACCATGACCGAAAACACAAGACTGACAACTGACAACTGACCACTGTATACTCCAATCCCGATGCTCGACCGCCTCAACCTCCCCCGCCGTCTCTCCCCGCGCCTCTGGCTCCTCACCGTCCCCTCGGCTCTCGTCTCCTTCGAGCGCCGCCAGAACGTCCCCAGGTTACCGATCGGCGCCCTCCGCTTCGCGGGCGTCCCCTTGATCGGCGCCGGCCTCGCGCTCGGCGCATGGTCCTGGCGAAACCCGCGCTCGACCATCCAGCTCCCAGGACCAGCTCAGCCGCTCCCCGAACAGCCCGCGACGATCGCCGGCCTGCTCGTAATCGCCGGTGCCGGCCTCCTCCTCCGCTCTCCTGTCCTCGTCCTCTACTCCCTCGGCCTCGCCGTCGCTGCCACCACCGAAATGATCGCGGTCGACGAGCCCCGCCCCGCAGACCTCCTCGGCCGCCACTCCGGCGACTAAGCTGGCAAAGCGCGCCACCCCCCCACCCGTACGGACAAGTCTTCCAGATCTGTCCGCCACCGTCCGTACACCCAGAAACCCTGCTCAGGCCAACCAAGGCTCGCTCACGATCCGTTTCTCCGCTGAAACGCGGGCAATCCGTCGATAGACCACTCGCTCGTCCCTATTCCCTGCTCCCCTCGTTGACACCCTCACCCGCCCGCGCTATGCTCCCTCACGCACACGTTAGGGTTAACCAGAAGGAGCCGCTCATGACCCAACAGAAAGAGTCGCTAATCACCGACGAAATGCGCGCCGTCATCGGCAAAGAGTCCGAGCCCATCACCTACGAAATTGACAACACCGGCTGCCGCCAGTTCGCGCGCGCCGTTGGCTACACCGACCCCATCTTCTTCGACGAAGCCGCCGCCA
>VBJT01000116.1 GCA_005880075.1 Chloroflexota bacterium | reverse complement strand
AGTCCATTCACGCCGAGCAGCGGGCCCGCGCCGTACTCGCGGTAGTCGAACTTCTTCCGCAGCGCACCGAAAGCAGGGGTGAGCACGAAACCCGCCACTGCGTACCACGGCCGGCTGGTGATCGCAGCCCGAAGTTCGCTCATGATCAGGTCCGCCGTCCCTTCCATCGTCTTTACCACCACATTGCCCGTAAACCCGTCCGTCACGATGACGTCCGCTCCCCCAAGCGGTACGTCTCGTCCCTCCACGTTGCCGATGAAGTCTAGCCCACTCGCTTCGAGCAACTCATACGCTTCCTGCACAACCGCGTTTCCCTTCGACTCCTCCTCGCCGATATTCAGGAGTCCGACGCTCGGCCGCTCCACTTTCCAGACGTGCTCCATGTAGACGGCTGCCATCTGCGCCCACTGCAGGAGGTACTCCGGCCGCGCGTCGGCGTTGGCACCTACGTCCAGGAACGCCGTAAGCTTGCCGGCGAACGGCAGGAGGCCAACCAGCGACGGGCGCTCGATCCCGCGCACACGCCCCAAGTGCATGATCGCGCCGGCCATAATCGCACCCGTGTTCCCAGCCGAAACGAAGGCATCTGCCTCGCGCTGCTTGAGCATGCGCAACCCGACCACGATCGACGACTGCTTCTTCTGGCGCGCCGCCTGCGCCGGGTGCTCGTCCATCTCGATCACTTCCGGCGCATCGACCAAGGTGATCGAGTCGGGTCGGGCCGCCAGTCGCGCCAGCTCCCACTCGACCGCCTCGGTCTGGCCGACGAGCGCCACCCGCACGCCGAGCTGCCGAGCCGCCGTCACCGCTCCTTCAACGATCGCCCCGGGCGCGTTGTCTCCGCCCATTGCGTCGAGGGCGATCAAGGGTTCATCGGCCATCGTGTGGAATCTTCCGACTTCTGACTTCTGACTTCGTGACACTCACTTGGAGGCCCGGAATTCATCGCCCATCCGCTTCCGCAACCCCTCGTCTAGGAGAACGTCGATCGCCGTCATCGCGAGAACCTTGGCCGAATCGAGAAGGCCCTGGTGCCCCGCCTCGCTGGCCGCGATTTCGCGGAACTCGACGGTGTGGACGGGCACGTCCTGAGGCGCGATGGCGATGCTCGGGTGGATAGCCGGCACTATCGTGCTCACGTTCCCCATGTCGGTCGAGCCCATCGAACGGTGCGACTCCTGCTCAACGACCTTGCGGCCCAGCGCCTCGATGTTCGTTCGGTACGCATCCGCGAGGGCGCGGTTCGTGCGCATCGCCTTGTAGCGAGATTCCTCGCCCCAGCGGTACTTCAACTCGCAGCCCGTCGCGACCGCCGCGCCCTGGAAGCAGCCGAGGACCTTCGGCTTCAGAACCTCGTCCATGTAGTCATCATCCTCGCTGCGGATCAGCAGCTTGGCCGCCGTGTGGTGCGGAATGACGTTCACCGCCTGCCCGCCGTCTGTGATGATCCCGTGCACGCGGGCCGAGTCCCGGAGCTGCTGCCTCAGCAGGCCGATGTTGGCAAAGGCAGCGACCATCGCGTCGACGGCGTTGATTCCAGCCTCAGGGCGCGCCGCCGCGTGCGCGGCCTTCCCCTCGAATTCGACGTCCAGTTCGAGGCAGGCGAGCGCGAAGGCGACTGCGGTGTTGCGGTTGCCCGGGTGCACCATCATCGCGCAGTCGAGGCCCTGGAACGCCCCGCGTGCCGCCATGTAGACCTTGCCGCCCGCCGCCTCCTCCGCCGGCGTCCCGATTACCATGACAGTGCCGGCATTGTCTTCGAGCAGAGGCTTCAGGGTCATCCCGGCCGCGCATGACGCCGTGCCTATGATGTTGTGCCCGCAGCCGTGACCTACGCCCGGAAGCGCATCATACTCCGCGATCAGGGCGATGCGCGGCTCGCCGGAGCCGGCCGTCGCGCGGAAGGCCGTTGCTATCTCGCAGATCCCTCGCTCGACTGCGAACCCATTGGCCTCGAGCAGCTCGCTCAATGCGGCCGCAGATCTATGCTCCTCGAACGCAATCTCAGGGTTGGCGTGGATGCTTAGCGAGAGCTCAATCAGCTCCTTGCGCCGCCGGTCGACATCGGCCGATAGCCGCTGCTTCAACGAATCGCGATCAGCCACTCCGACTCCTTGNNNTATACTCTACGCCGCCCATGGACTTGAAGCAGTTCATCCGGGATATTCCCGACTTTCCTCAGCCGGGCATCCTCTTCCGCGACATCACTCCTCTCCTCCAGGCACCCGACGCATTCAAGTACGTCATCGACCGGTTCAGTGAGGAGTACCGCGAAGCCGAACTGAACGCCGTGGTCGCCATCGAATCCCGGGGCTTTCTCTTCGGGGCGCCGCTCGCCCAAAACCTGGGCGTGAGTCTGGTGCCGGTCCGTAAAGCAGGCAAGCTGCCCGCCCGGCACATCAGCGTCGAATATTCGCTCGAGTATGGCACCAGCCAGCTCGATATCCACGAGGACGCCCTCAAGCGCGGCCAGAACGCGCTCATCGTCGACGACTTGCTCGCCACAGGCGGGACAGCCAACGCCGCCGCCAAGCTCGTCGAGCTTCTGGGTGCCGAGGTGCGCGCGATGGCATTCGTGGTAGAGCTCTCTTTTCTCAATGGGCGCGAGCGGCTCCGCGAATACGACGTCCTTTCGCTGGTGACATACGATTGACCGCGATTCGTACGTCGTACCTCGTATCTCGTACTTCGTGGTTCTGACCCTCCCAGCTCTTACCTCTTACGTCTTACGTCCCCTCTCCTTGACACCCTGTCCTTTGCGGCGCTACCATCGCCTCCAGAACTGAATAGCAGCACTCTCATCCAGAGCGGTGGAGGGAACGGCCCTTAGAAGCCCGGCAACCGGTCCGATTCTTCGGAGAACGGTGCCAACTCCGGCCCCCCGATATATCGGGGGGACAGATGAGAGTGAGATGGAAGACTTCTCCACCGCGAGAAGTTTTTTTATGTCCACGGAGGCGACTGACACGACCGGTAAGACGTTCGCGCCGATAGAATGGCTACCGCAGGGCAAGGTGCGGTTTTTGGACCAGACCCTGCTCCCAAACGAAGAGCGCTGGGTTGAGACTGACGACCACCAGGTCATAGCCGAGGCGATCCGGCGGTTACAGGTCCGCGGCGCTCCCCTTATCGGTATCGCCGGCGCGTATGGACTGGCGCTTGCTGCCCGTGCGGGCGATGATATCGCAACCGCGGCCGCTGATCTGCGCTCGACACGCCCGACGGCCGCCAACCTCTCCTGGGCGCTCGACCGCTGCCTACGAGCGGTAGACGCGCTCGCCGAAGCTCACTCGGTGCGAGAGCGCTTGACGGCGGAAGCCATCGCGATTCACGAGGAGGACATCGCGGCGAATTATCGCATCGGTAAGCATGGAGCGCCTTTGCTCGGGAACGCCCCAGTCGTCCTAACGCACTGCAACGCAGGAGCCCTCGCAACGGGCGGTTACGGCACGGCGCTCGGTGTCATCCGCTCGGCGGATAAGGCCGGCCGCGTGAAGCACGTGTACGTCGACGAAACGCGGCCGCTTCTCCAGGGATCCCGCCTGACCGCCTGGGAACTCGAGCGCGACGGCATTGTATGTACCGTCATCGTCGACAGCGCCGCCGGTTCCTACATGCGCCGTGGTGGAATCGACGCTGTGATCACGGGCGCCGATCGCATAACGGCAAACGGGGACGTTGCCAACAAGATCGGCACCTATTCCCTGGCTGTCCTGGCCGGCGAGAACAACATCCCCTTCTACGTCGCCGCTCCCACGAGCACCCTCGACCTCTCGTTGGCGTCCGGAGACGACATCCCGATTGAGCAACGCTCCCCTGAGGAGATCACTTCCGTTGGCTCTCGGGCGGTCGCGCCTGCCGCGGTTGAAGCGGAGAATCCCGCATTCGACGTGACGCCAAACGACTACGTCACCGCGATCATCACAGAGAATGGGGTGGCGCGCCCTCCCTACACTGCGAGCCTGCGCGAAGTTTGTGGTTCAGAGGTGCCTGTTCGTGGTTGATGGACCCGTCCGCGCCGCGGTCATCGGGGGAAGCGGCTTCTACGCGATGGCAGGACTGTCGGACGTCGAAGAGATGCGCATCGACACTCCCTTCGGGCTGCCGAGCGACAACCTCGTCGTCGGGACGCTGGCGGGCGAGCGAGTTGCCTTCCTGCCGCGGCACGGCGTGGGTCACAGCATCCTCCCGTCCGAGATTCCCGCGTGCGCTAACATCCACGCCCTCAAGCAGCTTGGGGTTGAGTTCATCCTGTCTGTCAGCGCCGTGGGCAGCCTGCGTGAGGACATCGAACCACTGCACATGGTGATCCCCGATCAACTGATCGATCGCACACGCGGGCGCGCTTCGACCTTCTTCGGCGACGGTATCGTCGCGCATATCGCCTTCGCGGACCCATTCTGCCCGGAGCTACGGACAGTGCTGGGGCAGGCGACGCGCGAGGCGGGCGCTACGATTCACAGTGGGGGAACGCTCGTGGTGATCGAGGGGCCAGCGTTCTCCACACGCGCCGAGTCGAACCTTTACCGCAACTGGGGCGCCGATATTATCGGCATGACCGCCCTGCCCGAAGCCAAACTCGCCCGCGAGGCGGAGATCTGTTACGCGATTCTCGCCTGCTCAACCGATTATGATGTGTGGCACGACACGCACGAAGATGTATCGGCCGAGATGATCGTCGCGAACCTGCTGCGCAATGTGGAAACTTCACTCAATGCCGTGCGGCTGGCCCTCGGCCGTCTGCCGGACGTGCGCAACTGTGCTTGCTCGCACGCGCTTCGCGATGCGATCGTCACCCGGCTCGAGCTTGTACCGGAAGAGACCAAACGGCGGCTCGGGCCGATCATCGGGCATTACTTGGTGCAGGAAGTGGCCGGAGGATAGCGCATGACGGCTACCTTGTCCCGGGGACGCCAGCGAACTCGCGCCATCTACGCGGTCGAGCGTCTGCAAGACCCGGAAGCGATCTGCCTGTTACTATCCCCCGAGAGAGCCTACGCCGCCTACGCGCTGGCGCAGCTCGATCCGAGTCTTTTCCGACTTTCCGAATGGTATGCTGCGTCCGGCCCGGACGGGGCCGGGCTCGTCCTGCACTCGAGGGGCGGGCTCGGGCGCGCCCTCTTCGTCCTCGGCCATCCGGCCGCTGTCGAGGCCGCCCTTAGCGTCCATCCGGGCCCGCGCTTCAGCTTCGGGAGCCTGCGCCCTGAGCATCGCCGGTCGATCGAGAAGTTCTTCGTCTGTACGCGGCCACAGACCATGCTCCGCATGTCGATCACAGAGGCCAGTTTCAAGCCCATCGACGGAGAAGCCGTCCGCCTTACCGGCCACAACATCGGCGCCATCAATCGCCTGTATTCGACTGAGAGCGGCTCATCGGCGTACCACGCTCGCCACATTGAAGACGGCGTCTATTACGGGGTTTCCGTCGACAATCTCCTCGTCTCCATCGCCGGCACTCATGTGGTATCCGCCAGCGAGGGCGTTGCGGTCGTCGGCAATGTCTTCACCCATCCGATGTACCGCGGCCAGGGGTTGGCGACGATTGCCACCAGCGCGGTGACTTTCGAGCTGATCGACCGTTGCCCGCTCGTTGTTCTGACCGTCGAGAGCGAGAACCACCCGGCTGTTGCGATCTACCACCGCCTCGGCTACGAGACGCAATGCACCCTGCACGAAACGCCGATCATCCGCAGGGAGCCGGTGGGTGCGCTCAGTCTCTACCGGCGAGTCGCGGCCGGCTGGCGCGGCCGGAGCGAGGGCAAGGAGCTGGTCATTCGATGACGCCCCAGTCCCGTCATTCTGAGCGCCGACAACACTCTTTCGCTGCACTGCGTTGTTCGCGAAGGAATCTGGGGTGGAGCAATCAGTCGTGCGTTGCGGAAGTACGGCCGAGATGACGTCCCGTCAGTATGACGCCATCGACGAGGATGTCGCCGCGGAGATCAAGCGGCTGCACAAGGAACACCCTCATCTAGGACATGAAGGATTAATGGCGGCATTGGAGCAGCAAGCTATCCACCTCGATGAGGCAGAATTCAAGCGCTATGTTCGAAGACACGATCTGGCTCCCGGGGTAATGAAGCAGAGCTGGGGGTGGGTGGCATCTCGACGCATTTGGGGAATTGGGCCAAGCAGCCCGCCACAGAATCGATGGTATCGCCGCCTGTTTCGGAGGAAGCCACATGACTAAGACAATCGGCATTGTTCTCTTTCCCGACTTCGAAGACCTCGACGCCATCGGCCCGCGAGAGGCGCTCACCATGATGGCGAAAGGCAGCGGCGGCGAATGGCAGGTTGTTCTCATCTCGGAGGACGGAGGCCCGGTGCAATCGTTTCTCGGCACTCGCTACCTCGTCGACTACAGCTATGGGAACTGCCCCTCGCTTGACGTCATCCTCGTGCCCGGCGGGCTTGGGACCCGCAAGGAGATGGATAACCAGAAGCATCTCGAATTCGTCCGCAGGCAGGGCTCTTCGTGCAACTTCGTAACCTCCGTCTGCACGGGCGCCCTGATCCTTCATAAGGCGGGCTTCCTCGAGGGAAAGCGAGCGACCACCCACTGGGGCGCCATCCCGGAGCTCCGCAATCTGGGCGGCGAGACCACGGTTGTCGCTGACCAGCGCTGGGTGCATGACGGCAACGTCATCACGGCGGCCGGAGTCTCGGCGGGCATCGACATGGCGTTGTACCTCATCAGCCTCCTTAAGGACGCGGCCGCGGCGAAACGCGTCCAGCAGATGATGGAGTACTACCCGAAACCGCCAGTCTTCGATGAGGTGCCGGCGTGACGTTCTCGATCGTCGCGCGCTGCCCGCGCAGCGGAATGCTGGGCGTCGCCACCTCGAGCAAGGCGCTTGCGGGCGGCGGCATGGTGCCCTACTGCCGCGCCGGCGTCGGCGCAATCGCCAGCCAGTCGTTCGTTAATCCCTACCTGGGAATCGACGGGCTCGAGCTATTGGAGCACGGCCTCACGGCCGAACGCGCGCTCGAGAGACTAATCGCGGGCGATCCCGGCCGCGATCTGCGCCAATTGGCCATCGTCGACAAGGACGGCCGCCCGGCAGCCTACACCGGCGATCGCTGCATTCCGTGGGCCGGCGAGGCCTCGGGCCCCGGCTACGTCTGCCTCGGCAACATCCTCGAGGGCCAGGATGTGGTGAAGGCTATGGCCCGCGCTTTCGAAACCACCCTTGTCGAGGAGCTCCCGGAGCGCCTGATCCAGGCGCTCGAGGCCGGTCAGCAGGCGGGCGGGGACCGCCGCGGCCGCCAGTCGGCAGGCATCACCGTCGTGAGTGAAGAGGCGTACCCCGTATGCGACCTCCGCGTCGACGATCACCCAGACCCCGTTCCCGAACTCCGCCGGGTATATGGGGTCTACAAACACGAAGAGGTCCCCTTCCTCCCGATGATGCCTCGGCGCGACGATCCGACTCCCGAGTGGCAGAATGCCGTCCGGCTCCGGGAGAGGATCGAAGAATCCCTCCGCGAAGAGCAGCTAGCAGCAAAGGAGAGCTGATGGTCAAACCCGCGATCGACTATGACGTGAAGGACTTGGCCCTTGCCAACGATGGCAACAATCGCATCGAGTGGGCTGCCCGCGAGATGCCGGTCATCCGTCTCATCCGCGAGCGCTTCGCTAAGGAACGGCCGCTCGAAGGGCTACGCTTGTCAGCCTGCCTGCACGTGACGACCGAGACGGCGAACCTCATGCTCGCGCTGCGAGATGGCGGCGCCGAGGTCGCTCTCTGCGCGAGCAACCCCCTCTCAACGCAGGACGACGCCACGTACTACAAGCACATCCACGCTGCGCTGGAGCACAAACCGCAGATCACGATGGATGACGGCGCAGACCTCGTCGCCACCCTCCACAAAGCGCGCCGCGAGCTACTCGAACACGTCGTGGCCGGCACCGAGGAGACGACCACCGGAGTCATTCGCCTGCGCGCGATGGCTAAAGACGGTGCCCTCACGTACCCCATCATCGCGATCAACGAGGCCGATACCAAGCATTTCTTCGACAACCGGTATGGTACAGGCCAGAGCACCATCGATGGCATCACGCGCGCCACCAACATCCTTTGGGCCGGCAAGAACGTCGTTATCGCCGGGTACGGCTGGTGCGGCAAAGGTGTCGCCATGCGCGCCCGCGGTCTAGGTGCCAAGACGATCGTCACGGAGGTCCAACCGGTGCGCGCACTCGAAGCCGCGATGGACGGGCACCAGGTGATGCACATGGACGAGGCTGCCCGCATCGGCGATATCTTCATTACCCTCACCGGAGACGTCAACGTTCTCGACCGCCGCCATTTCGACGTCATGAAGGACGGGGCCATTATCGCCAACAGCGGTCACTTCAACGTCGAGATCAACATCAAGGCCCTCGAGGCGATGAGCGAGTCCAAGCGCAACGTCCGCCGCAACGTTGACGAACACGGCTTGATGGACGGCCGCAAGCTCTTCCTCCTCGGCGAGGGCCGCCTCATTAACCTCGCCGCCGCCGAGGGCCACCCGGCGAGTGTCATGGACATGAGCTTCGCCAACCAGGCGCTCGCCGTCCACTACATCGCCACCCGCGACGAGCGCCTTCCCGTCGACGTCTACGACGTCCCGCGCGAGATCGACAGCGAGGTCGCCCGCCTCAAGCTCGCCTCGATGGGAATCACTATCGACGAGCTAACGGAAGAGCAGGAGAAGTATCTCACGTCGTGGGAAGAAGGCACGTGATAACAGAAAAGCGGGCCTTCTGGCCCGCTCCTCCGGTGAACCGCTCGAGAGCGGCGACGCTTGATAACCGTTCGTTAGCGTACCATCCCACAGGCGATAGAAACAGAAAAGCGGGCCTTTCGCCCGCTTACCTGCTGAAGCGCCTAGCGGCACCCGCGATTGACACTCGTACTTTTGATCTTCACACGCGGACAAAAGGTTCGTCAAGGGGATCTGAGCGGAGAGCGGGGGAATCGAACCCCATCCGCCTTTCGACGGACCCAACGAGTGTCAATCGCGGGTGTGCCCAGCACACTTCACTCTCCGACATTCGTCAGCGTCTCCGCTCGCCGCGATATTATCCGTCCAACCGTAAAGCTAACAACCACCAAATGGCGCAACATTCCGTAAGGAGGACCACACACCGATGACCATGACCTTCATGTCCAGCCCCTCGCTGCTAATGACCTCTGAATCCGTGACCGAGGGCCATCCCGATAAGGTCTGCGACCAGATCGCCGACGCCATCCTCGACGACATCATCGCGCACGACCCCGAGGCGCACGTCGCCTGCGAGGTCACCGCCACCACCGGCCTCGTGCTCGTGCTCGGCGAGATCTCGACCCACCACTACGTCGACTGCGCGGGCATCGCCCGCCAGGTGATCCGCGACATCGGCTACACGCGGCCCGAGTACGCCTTCGACTCGGAGAGCTGCGGGGTGCTCGTCTCGATCAAGGAGCAGTCGCCCGAGATCAACGCGGCGGTGGGCGAGGACGAGGGCGCCGGCGACCAGGGCATCATGCTAGGCTTTGCCTGCAACGAGACCGAGGAGCTGATGCCACTGCCCATCAACCTCGCTCACCACCTCTGCATGCGCCTCACCCGCATGCGCAAAGACGGCACGCTCGCCTACCTGCGCCCCGACGGCAAGTCGCAGGTCACCATCGAGTACTCCTACGGCGTGCCGAAGCGGGCGAAGGCAGTCGTCATCGCGGCGCAGCACGACCCCGAGATCGACGCCAAGCAGCTGCGCGAGGACGTCATCCGCGAGGTGATCCGGCCGGTGATGGGCACCTGGATGGACGACGAGACCGAGGTCCACGTGAACCGCAGCGGCTCCTTCGTGCTGGGCGGGCCGGCCGCCGAGTCCGGGCTATCGGGGCGCAAGAACATCGTCGACACGTACGGCGCCGTCGGGCGGCACGGCGGCGGCTCCTACTCCGGGAAGGACCCCTCGAAGGTGGACCGCTCGGCCTCGTACGCAGCGCGCTGGGTGGCGAAGAACATCGTCGCCGCGGGGCTCGCCGACCGCGTCGAGGTCGAGCTCTCGTACGCGATCGGGCACCCGCAGCCGATCGGCGTGTCGGTCGAGACGTTCGGGACGCACAAGTTCGACCACGGCGGGCTGACGGACCTCGTGCGCGAGGTGTTCGACCTAAGCCCGCACGCGATCGTCCGCGACCTGCGCCTGCGCCGCCCCATCTACCGCGCGACGAGCGCCTACGGCCACTTCGGCCGCCACGACATCGACGCGCCGTGGGAGGAGACGGACCGCGTGGACGACCTGCGCAAGGCGTCGGAGAAGCTAGGGGCGGCGAGTACGGCGTAGGACTTCGCGCCAAACCTGCAAATCTGAAGACCCACAAAGGCGGAGGGCGGCCATTGGCGTCTGAGCTTGATCGAACCCGCCAACGCTGCCTGCCGGCTTGATTGCTTTCCCAGAAAACGCTTGCTTTTGCTGGCTTGCCGCGTCAGGGCATCTGTGATCTTCCCGATTGACTTCAAGATGATCGGTTCGCTCCTGGCATCGCGTCTTGGTTGTGGAGCGAAGTCATTCTTTGAATTCGTTTTGCAAAAACAGTGTTTTTGCAGAAGTGCTCGTTGAAGATTTGGCGACCTCATTTGACTGCGTTACCACTCCCTCGGCGAGGGCGAGGCGCATTTCGGGGGGTTTTCGGGTTGGCGGCGAGCATCATGCCGAGCTTGCGGATGCGGGCGAAGCGGCGGCCGTGCTTCAGGGCGTTCATGTTGCCGGGGCGAGGCGCGGGCGCCGGGGCGGCGGCCGCCCCAGTTGGGTGTCGCTTCTTGCGCGTATGTGGGTGTTCGGGTTCCGGGGTCATGGCTTGCCTCCGCTTACAGAGTAGCGGAGGCGGGCGGGAAGTCTAAGGGGGAAATGGCACTAATGAACCAGTTAAGCCACTCCGACGACGACGCGTGCCAGGATGCCTGCTAATGATGTTCAAGTGCAACTGTCCGCAGCCGTCACCGTCATCGCAGACTCTTGTTGCTGAACGAGAAGTTCACACCAAGGAGAACTTGGCTCATTAACTCAAGGCGCGGGTGGTGCAGGGGTGGTTAGCCGTGACCATTCGCAACGAAGTTAAGTGCCTCAAGGCGAGCAGCTCGCTTAACCGCTGCGGGCCACCGTGGACGGTCTGGCGTCGGCGCCCCAGGCGGCCCACCTCGCCTGCGAAGAAATCTTTATCAGGATACTGAACCGGGTGTGGACTCAATACCAATTGAGATGAGGTAGCCGAAAGGCCCGTCGTAGTAGTGGGGTTGTCGTGTCCAATCTTCGGGATTACCTTCAGGGACGACGATAATCATTCCTTGTCTGGCTCGGGTCAATAGCACACGGTAAGCATTCTTCAGATACTGTCGCCGAGTCTCATCGTTCACCCGCTGCCATGCGGTGCCGCGAAAGTTCAGGTATTGCCAATCTCCTTCGTCGTATCGGAGATCGGCATCCCAAACAACGCCCGTCCAGTCGAGCTCGAGTCCCTGCACATCGAACTCGCTTGCAACAGCCTCCAAGTAGTAGGACGATCGCACATCGTCCTTGGGCGCCAAAAACCAGTTGATTACGTCGACACCCGCTCCGACATCAATGCCAAGGGGCCGAAGGCGGGCGGCCCCCGAGCTAGCAAGAAGGCCGTATCGCTCAGAACCGCGTGCGCGCTTTGTTAGCCAATCTCGAGCTCTCCTCGAGCTACGAGTCACGACGATGGGGTACGTACTGCGGATTTCGTTATAGAGCCGCGCGCAAACTTCGGTTTCTCCTTCCAGAAGTGTCCGCACGAAATCGGCGACCTTCTCCGATCGATACGACCTGATGGAAACACCCAAGTGAAGTGCATCGTGATGTTTTAACCGACGACGATCAATGAGTTCCGACAACGATCTCCCAGCAAGATACTCATACCCTGAAAGCTGTAGCGATACGTAGACTCTCCATTCAGGAAAGTCACGGTTCAGAGCTTGGAACCACGCCGGTAGGCCTGCCTCGCCGGTGTTAATTTCCTG
>VBJT01000257.1 GCA_005880075.1 Chloroflexota bacterium | reverse complement strand
GGCGCCAGCGACCGCGGCCAGATGATCCCCGCCTCATCGTGGTTCGCTTCGACTACCGCCGCCAGCAGGCGCTCCGTGCCGATCCCGTAGCTCCCCATCACTACAGGCTGCGGCCTTCCCTCACGGTCGAGGAACGTCGCGCCCATCATCTCGGAGTAGCGCGTTCCCAGCTTGAACACCTGTCCCATCTCGATCCCCCGCCGCAGGTCCATCGGCGTTCCGCACTGCGCGCAACGGTATCCCTCCTTGGCCAGCGCGATGTCCCCAACGACATCGGCTTCCCAGTCCCTTCCATAGTTCACATTCACCAGGTGCTTGTCCGGCTTGTTCGCCCCGGCCACCAGGTTCCGCTCTCGCGTCACCAACTCGTCCGCCACGACCAGAATCTCCCCAGCCTCCATGCTCCGGTCCGCTCGTCCTGAGGTTCTCGCAGGACGAGCGGGGCTATCACCTGCCGCTACCCCATCTGCTTTCTCTATCCCCTTTTTCCGAAGGCCAACCGCCGACGCGCTCCCCGCCACAAACCCCGCCTTCGTCGCCTCCGCTTCCTCCATGTACCGCAGCTCGACCGCCCCGAGAGCGTTCCTCAACTTCGCTTCGTTCACATCCATGTCCCCGCGAATCGCCACAAGGACCGGTTGCATTACTGTTGCCTGTTCCTTCTTCCCTGCCACCCCAGCCGCGTAAGTGGCGGAGTAGAACACCGCCTTGCAGGTCCGGCTCTCAGGCACGCCGAGGTGCTCCGCCAGCGAGGCGATTGTATAAAGCCCCGGCGTGTCGATCTCCTCGACCGGTTTGGGCTCTTCATCAACATGCGCCGGTTCCTTCACGAACGCCGCCACCTCCGCGTTCGCTGCATAGCCGCAGTTCGAACACAAGATGCAGGAATCCTCCCCGTAGTCCGTCAGGTAGATGAACTCGTGCGTGTCCTTGCCGCCCATCGCCCCCGAATCGGCGAGCACCGGGACCGTTGGGACACCGCACCGATCGAAGATACGCTGGTAAGCGCCAAACATCTTCTGATAACTCACATCCAGCCCTTGGCTGTCGATATCGAACGAATACAGGTCCTTCATCGTGAATTGCCGCAGCCGGATCAATCCCCCGCGCGGCCTTGCCTCGTCCCGAAACTTCGAGGCGATCTGATAGATCAGCACTGGCAGGTCCCGGTAGGACCGCACGTTACGCTTGAACAGCTCGACCGTCACCTCTTCGTGCGTCGGCCCGAGAACGAAGTCCCGCTCGCGGTGGTCCTTTACCCGGAACAGGATCTCCGCCATCGACTGGTCACGGCCCGACGCCTGGTACACCTCGATCGGCAGCAGGGACGGCATCATAACCTCCTGCCCACCCTCGCGGTCCATCTCCTCGCGAATGACCTGCTCGATCTTCCGCAGCACGGCCCTCCCCAGCGGGAGGTGACTGTAGATTCCGGCCACCAGCGGCGCGACCATCCCCGCTCGCAACAGCAGCCTGTGCGAAGGCGTCTCGGCCTCCGACGGGATCTGCCGAAGAGTATTACCTAACAGCGTCGAAAGCCGCATGACCGTAGCGTAGGGGCGCGCCCGATGAGGGGTCAAGCACGCGTCCAAGACTCAAAGGAGAGAGCAGTCAGCGACCGCGAAGCCGCTTTAGGTTTTGGAGTTTCGCTTTTCGTCTGCGCGGTGTAGCGGCGGGGCGTCCCCGCCGCCCACCTACCTCTTGGCCACCGCCTTGAGTGTGATCCACCCTGCGCAGATCAGAAGCCCACCCCCCACGAGAAGCAACGGTATTACAGGCTTCGAAGACCTTCCGCCCGTCGGCGGCAACAATTCCGCTAGCGCCGACGGCGTTTGCGTGACCGCTGCTCTTGTCGCGGACGCGGACTGGACGCCGGGCGTCGGGGTCGGGGACCCCGCCGCTGTTGGCGTAGCTGTCGCAGTTGCTGTAGCCGTCGCAGTTGCTGTAGCCGTCGCTGTAGCCGTCGCCGTCGCTGTCTCCGTCGCCGTCGCGGTGGCTGTCGCAGTCGGCGACGCAGTCTCCCCGGCCGTTGCCGTCGCGGTGGCGGTCGCCGTCGGCGACGCAGTCTCCGCGGCCGTCGCGGTCGCCGTGGCCGTCTCGCCTGGCCCCGGGGTGGCCGTCGCTGTCCCGGTCGCCGTCGGCGAGGCCGTTTCCGTCGGCGTCCCCGTCTCTTCCACCGGAGTCCCCGTTGCCGTTGCCGTCGGCGTGCCGGTCTGTTCGCCAGGCGTCCCTGACGCCGTCGCGGTCGCTGTCTCCGTCTCCTCTGAGGGCGTCGGCGTTTCCGTTGGCGTTGCCGTAGCCGTCTCAGCCGGAGCGGTCGGCGATGGCGTCGGCGTCGGCGTTTCTGCGGGCCCCGTCGGGGGCGCGCTCT
Source organism: Chloroflexota bacterium (assembly GCA_005880075.1). Classification (GTDB taxonomy): domain Bacteria; phylum Chloroflexota; class Dehalococcoidia; order SM23-28-2; family RBG-16-64-32; genus CF-163. The sequence continues at coordinate 51 of VBJT01000257.1, read as the reverse complement.
CCTCGGAAGGCGTACCAGTTGCCGTTGGCGTAGCCGTCTCCTCCGAAGGAG
>VBJT01000115.1 GCA_005880075.1 Chloroflexota bacterium | reverse complement strand
CGCAGTCGTCCCACGGCGCGAGGACCGTCTTTCAGACTGCCGATGAAGTGCTGGGAATCAGGCTTAGCCGCCTTTGCTTGGAGGGCCCTGAAGACGAGCTGACCCGAACCGTCAACGCCCAGCCCGCCATCTTGACCGCTTCCCTGGCGATTCTTGCCGCCGCGCTGGAGTTTGGGGTTATTCAGAGGAGACCCGTGTATCTGGCGGGGCACAGCCTCGGTGAGTATACAGCGCTCGTGGCCGCAGGGTCGCTTCGCTTCGCGGATGCCCTCCGCTTGGTTCGCGAGCGCGGACGGCTGATGGCGGAAGCGGGTACCGAGAACCCCGGAACGATGGCGGCGATTGTTGGACTATCCGAAGAAGCTGTGAGTGAACTCTGCCGGCTCTCGGGAGCGGTGCAATGTAATTCCAACGCCCGCACGCAAACTGTCATCGGAGGAAAACCGGAAGCTGTTGAAGCTGCCTGTCGCTTGGCCAAAGAGCAGGGAGGCAGGGGGCTGCCGATGAAAGTCGCGGGTGCTTTCCATACGTCTCTTATGGCAGGCGCGGCGCGAAATTTCGAACCGGTACTGGCGAGCGTCGTCGCGCACGAGCCTGTCATACCAGTGATCGGGAATGTAACCGCCAGGCCGATCGCGACTGCTCGGGAACTGATCTCCGAACTTGGCCGGCAGATGGAGACCCCCGTCCGCTGGTATCAGTCCACACTTTATATGATCGACGCGGGGGTCCGTCATTTCGTGGAAGCGGGCCCTGGACAGGCACTCATCACGATGCTCAAACGAGACTCGCCGCAACTCACGCTACGATCACTCGATCGACCCTCCGTTCCTGCTGCTACATCTCATGTTTGATCTTAGCGGCCATGTCGCGCTGGTGACCGGCGGCTCGCGCGGCATCGGCAGCTCCATCTGCCGTCATCTGGCGCGTCATGGCGCGGCCGTCGCCGTGAACTACTACAAGAGCGAAGAGCAGGCGCACGCCTTGCGCAAGGAGATTGAAGGCGCGGGCGGGCGTGCGCTGGTTGTCCGTGGAGACGTCCGCGTGCCGGAAGACGCCGAGCGCATGGTCCAGGAGGCAATCGACGGGCTTGGCCGCCTGGACGTGCTCGTAAACAACGCCGGCTTCAACCGGGACACGTTGCTGCTCCGCATGTCTCTGGATGACTGGGATCAGGTCATGGACCTGAACTTGAGAGCCGTTTTCCTCTGCACCAGGGCAGCCTTGCGGCCGATGATGAAGGAGCGCTGGGGGCGCGTTATCAATATCGGCAGCGTCTCCGGCCTTGCGGGGAATGCCGGGCAGGCAAACTATGCCGCCGCCAAGTCCGGCCTGATCGGATTCACGCGTGCGGTTGCCAGGGAGATGGGTTCCCGCAACGTCACCGCTAACCTCATTATGCCGGGACTGGTCATCACCGAGCTTACGAAAGACATACGCAAGGAAATCGTTGAAGGCGTAAAGCAGCGCTTGTTGATAGACCGTTTTGGCACACCTGAAGATATTGCCGCTACCGTAGTCTTCCTGGCGTCGGACGGCGCTTCATACATCACTGGACAAGTGCTCGCTGTGGACGGCGGACTCGGGCTCTAGCGATGACCGGCAAGCGGCGTCGGGCAAGGATAGCCGCTTTGCAGGCGTTGTTCGAGCTGGATAGCGTTGGACACCAACCGGAAGAGACTATCGCACGCCAATTCAAAAGCGGGCCGCTCTCCGAGGAAGTAAAGAGGTTCGCCGAGGAGCTCGTGAACGGCGTCCTCTCCAATAAAGATCAGATCGACAAGACGATTGAAGCCACCGCCCCTGCCTTCCCCATCGACCAGTTGGCCGTCATTGACCGCAACATACTCAGGCTTGCGATATACGAAGTCCTCATCGATAATAGGGTGCCGGTGCGCGCCGCGATAAACGAAGCCGTGGAACTGGCCAAAGATTTTGGCGGCGAGAAATCCCCGAAGTTCATCAACGGAGTACTGGGCTCCGTCACTGTGCTTACCACGCGTTAAAAGGCCAAGGAGGTACTAAGTGGCCACGGTCTTCGAGCGAGTACGAAAAATTATTGCCGAGCAACTGGGTGTCGACGAGGGTGAGATCACACCGCAGACCTCCTTCGTTGACGACCTCAACGCCGATTCGCTCGACCTCGTGGAGCTCATAATGTCCCTCGAAGAAGAATTCAGCAAGGCTGGCAAGACCATCGAGGTCGCCGACGAGGACGCCGAAAAGATCATCACCGTTCAAGACGCCGTCAACTATATTCAGGAGCACGGCATAACCGACGACGACGCCTGACCGTTTTCTTCGCCGGGACTAGTCGTCGTCGCCGCAACTAGTCCCCGGACCGGCAACCTGTCGGCAGTTTGAACCCGTAGCTTATAATGGGCTACGCGATGAATTTTCTGGGTGTCGGCCCGCTCGAAGTTGCCCTCGTTGCCATTGTCGCCGTTATTGTCCTTGGTCCCGAACGGATACCCGGTGTCGCCGTCCAACTTGCCCGCGCCGTACGCTACATGCGCGGTTACGCCAACGACGCAACCGCAGACATCCGTCAAGAGCTGCAGGAACTGACAAAAGAATACGATGAAGTCCGTAAGGAATTGAACGAGTTCAGGTCCAGCATGGGCGGTGGCTTCTCCAATATCGCCGAAGAAGTGGACCGCACCCTCCGCGCCAGTCAAGAGAAGTCGGCGCCCAAGTCCAGCAGCGAGGCGCCGATAATCGAGCCAGGCGGCGAACCGCCGCCCAAATCGAATGGTCGCCCCGCTCGCTCCTAGCGGCTTTTTTCGAGTACTGATTCTCCGATGACGAGCGCAGCGCCACCCGGGCCGTCTCAAGACAGGCCGGAAGGCGAGCGCGGCGAACGCTATCTAACTCTCGTTGAACACCTTCAGGAGCTGCGCCGAAGGCTGATTATCTGTTCAGTCGCTGTTGTGATCGGCCTGGTAGTCTCCGCCGCTTTCACCGATGACCTGCTGCGCTTCTTGAAGCACCCAGCCGAGGAGCGTAGCCAGGATTTCCGTCTTGTCTTCCTCGAACCGTTCGAGAGCTTCGTCACCTATTTCAAAATCGCCCTGATGGGGAGCATTGTCCTCGCGATGCCGGTGATCATGTATCAGATTCTCGCCTTCATAGCACCGGGCCTAAAACCAAACGAAAAGCGCTGGCTATATGGCACCGTCGCCGGGTCGGTGCTTCTCTTCTTGGCCGGCGTCGCCTTCGCCTATTATGTCGCGCTGCCGCCCGCGCTGGGCTTCCTGCTCAACTTTGAGAACGACATCGCCCAGCCGCAGATCCGCCTCGGCAGCTACGTCGACTTCGTGCTCCGGCTGCTGTTTTGGACCGGCGTCGCCTTCCAGACACCGCTCATTGTGATGTTTCTTGCGCGTCTGCGCATCGTTACGGCGCGTCGGCTGATCGGTTGGTGGCGCCTCGCCATTGTCGGCGCCTTTATCATCGCCGCCGTCGTAACGCCGACCCCCGACCCGGTTACCTGCACAATCGTCGCGCTGCCGCTGATCGGCCTCTACTTTCTCGGGGTTCTTCTCGCCATCATCGTGCAGCCACGCGGTCAGTCAACTGCTCAATAAACCGTTTGTTGACCCGCCGCCGCGTGGACATTTATCATCAACCAAAGTGATTGAGCTTGAGCAGCTTTACCGCAGCGTGGCCAATTGCACCGACTGCGGGCTCTGCGGCACTCGCACTCAAGCCGTCCCCGGAGAGGGCCCCCCAAACGCGGACGTTATGTTCGTGGGCGAAGGGCCCGGCTTTCACGAAGACCAGCAGGCGCGCCCGTTTGTCGGCCCCGCTGGCAAACTCCTGGAGGAACTCTTAGGATCGGCCGGCCTTCGACGCAGTGACGTCTACATTACCAACGTGGTCAAGTGCCGGCCGCCCAACAATCGTGATCCTCTGCCCGCTGAGATAGAGGCCTGCCGCAAGTACCTGCGCTTGCAGATAGAGACAATCGATCCGGACCTGATCGTAACGTTGGGGAGATACTCGCTTGCCTGGTTCTTCCCACGCGACTCGATAAGCAAAGTACATGGGCACCTGCGCAGGCAGGACGGCATGCATTACCTTCACATGTACCACCCGGCGGCTGCCCTCCACGCTGGTAATCTTCGCAAGACGATTGAGGACGACTTCCGCAGAATACCTCAAGCATTGGAGAAGATTCGCCAGGCGGAACAGCCGGTCGCTGTTCCCGACCCTGCGCCTGACCAGATGCGCCTATTCTAGATAAGCGATGGCCGACAATCTGAGGGCCGTTCCCCTCGGCGGGCTGGGGGAGATCGGCAAGAACATGATGGCCCTGGAGCTTGCCGATGACCTGGTTCTCATCGACGCCGGGCTGATGTTCCCCGACGAAGAGATGTTGGGCGTCGATCTCGTCATCCCCGATGTCTCTTATGTCACGGAGCGCATCAACAAGCTACGTGGAGTCCTGATCACCCACGGTCATGAGGATCATACCGGGGCGCTACCCTACGTCCTTCCTCGTCTGCGCTTGCCAAACGGCAAGATGCCGCCGATCTACTGCACCCGCCTTACCCGCGGACTCATCGCCGTGAAGCTGGAAGAGCATCGTCTTGACAAACAAGCCGATCTGCGAGTTGTCCGGCCGGGCGAGCGCGTCAAACTCGGCAGTTTTACCGCCGAGTTCATACACATTACTCACAGCATTCCGGACTCGGCAGCGCTTGCCATTCAGACTCCGGCCGGGACGGTCTTCCATACCGGCGACTTCAAATTCGACCACACTCCCGTCATGGGAGAGCCACCCGATCTTACCCGCATTGCGGAGATCGGCCGCCAGGGTGTTGCTCTTCTCTTCTCCGATTCGACATACGCCGACACGACAGGCTACACGCCTTCCGAGAGAAGTGTTTCCGAAACGCTCGATAGGATCATGGCGAACGCTTCCGGCCGCGTTATCGTCGCCACATTTGCGAGCCTGATCTCGCGGATCCAGCAGGTCATCGACGCTTCTAATAAAAACGGCAGGCGGGTGTTCATAACGGGCCGCAGCATGCTTGATAACGTGAAGATGGCCATCGACCAGGGTTACCTCTCCGCCTCCGGCGATGTGCTCGCTTCGCTTGACAAGATGAAGAAGCTCGCGCCCGAAAAGATCGCGATCATCACGACAGGCGCTCAGGGTGAGCCGACCTCCGCACTGGTGCGCATGGCGAACCGCGACCACCGGCACATCGAGATCCAGCCGGGCGACACCGTCGTCCTGTCCTCTTCCCCTATCCCCGGAAACGAACTGCTCATCAATCGCACGATCGACAACCTCTACCGTCAAGGCGCCGAAGTGCTCTTCAGTCGCATTGCCAGCGTCCACGTTCGCGGGCACGCCGCGCAAGAAGAACTGAAACTGATGATCGGTCTGGTCAAGCCCCGATACTTCGTGCCGGTCCACGGCGAATACCGGCATCTCTGGATGCACTCCATGATCGCACGCTCAATGGGACTGCCGGCGGAGAATGTCTTCACGCTAGAAGATGGCGATATCCTCGAGCTCGATGATAAAGGCGCCCGAGTAGCGGGCCGCACTTCGGCCGACTGGGTTTATGTCGACGGTCTGGCCGTGGGCATCGACCGCATTGTGCTTCGCGACCGGGCTCACCTAGCTGGCGACGGAGTGATCGTCGCCATCGTGGCGGTAGATAGGCAGACCGGTAAACCTATCGGACGCCCCGACGTTGTATCAAGAGGATTCATCGAAAGCGAAATGTCGGACGGACTTATGGAAAGGGCCAAGGACGTCGTGGTGCAGGCGTTAGGTGGCGACGCCCACGTCGCCAATAAGGCAGACTTCAACACGCGCGTGCACGATGCCCTGTCTCGGTTTCTGTTTGAAGAAACGCGGCGCAGGCCGATGGTGCTTCCCGTCAGTGTTGAGGTCTAGCCCGCGCAGTGCCCGTCAAAACAAAATCGCGTCCGGCTAGAAGGACAACAAGCTACCGTCCCAGACAGACCGGCGTTCGCCGGCGCGTTGCGCGCCGGCAGGCTCACTTCGGCGTGGCAGTCCAGAATACCCACCAATTCTGGCTTGGCATCGCCGCCACCGCTGTCTTGGCCGTCGCCGCCTTTCTGCTCGCTACCTACATACTCGATGGTATTCAGTACGTGGTCACTCTGTTTGGCCTCTCACTCGTGCTGCTGATTGCGGCCATCGGCGTTAACTTCGCGCTCGTCCTGCGCCATCCCGAAGTCAACGATCGCCTCTTGAGGCGATGGGCTGGCGCCCATCTGCTCCTGGTGTTCGCGCTCGGTGCTTTCAGCTTTTGGGCCCCCGATTGGAATTTCGGAGATGTTTCGTTCCGAGACGTCACGGCCGGCGGCGAGGTTGGTCAGGCGCTGACGCGGAACGTGTTCGGCGTCATCACCTGGTTCACTCTCGGCTTGAGCGGCGTGGGCCTGCTCTGGCCGCAGGGCGCCCAGCTTGCCGCGCTCGGTGGCTTGGACCTCGGACGTCACGTATTGGGCCTCGAGCTGCATTTGAGCATCTGGCGGGGCATCCGGGCCTTCCTCGCCAGCCTCCTACCGCGGGCCGAGGAAGAGAACGAGAAGCTCCTCGACCAGCCGTATATGCCGCAGTTCGACGAGGATTGGCTCGATACCGAGCCAGAGGGCAAGCCCGCTCCAGTCGTCGAGACGGCCATTGACGAGGAAGAGATCGTTGTAACCAGTGAGCCCGAGGAGGAGGACTTGGAGGCGTATCAGCGGCCCCTCCCGATGGGCCGCCCGGCCGGGCACGGCTGGGAACTGCCTCCGCTCGATCTCCTAACCGAAGCGGCCGAGGTGGAGCTGCGCCCGGTCGACAACGAAGCGCGCGCTCAGCTCATCGTCGAAACCCTGGGATCGTTCGGTGTGGACGCCCGGGTGGCATCCATCAGCCAGGGGCCTACCGTCACCCAATTTGGCGTGGAGCCCGGATGGGAGACCAAGACTCGAACCGTCGCCGTACGCGACGACAAAGGTCGCCAGGTCTACGACCGCGATGGCCGGCCTCAGATGCGCTCCGAGGTCGTGTCGCGCACCCGCGTACGCGTGAATCGCATCACAAATCTGGCCAACGACCTCGCGCTCGCCTTGGCCGCGCCGACCATCCGCATCGAGGCGCCTGTGCCGGGCAAGCCCGTCGTCGGCATCGAGGTGCCCAACACGACCACCTCACTCGTCGCCATCCGCAGCGTCATCGAGAGCACCGCCTTCCACAAGGCGAACTCCCGCTCGAAGCTCGCCATTGCGCTCGGGAAGGGAGTCTCGGGCGAGCCCGTAGCCGCTGACCTCGCGCGCATGCCGCACCTCCTCATCGCAGGCGCCACAGGCAGCGGTAAGAGCGTCTGCATCAACTCCATCATCGCTGGCTTCCTCCTCCACAACACTCCCGAGGAACTGCGATTGGTCCTCATCGACCCGAAACGCGTCGAGCTCGCGAACTTCGGGGATATCCCGCATCTCGCATTCTCGAAAATCATCACCGACACCGAAGAAGTCGTCGGCACTCTACAGGCGATTATCCACGAGATGGACAGCCGCTACCGGCGGTTCGCCTCGGTGGGCGTCCGCAATATCGAGGCCTATAACAAGAGCCCGCACGCCACCCACAGCCTGCCCTACTGGGTGGTAGTCATCGATGAGCTGGCCGACCTGATGATGGCCGCGCCATACGAGGTCGAGCGCCAGATTTGCCGCCTCGCGCAGCTCGCCCGGGCGACCGGCATTCACCTCATCATCGCCACCCAGCGGCCCTCCGTAGACGTAGTCACGGGGCTCATCAAGGCGAACTTCCCCACCCGCATCGCCTTCGCCGTCTCGTCGCAGGTTGACTCGCGGACCATTATCGATGGAGCCGGCGCCGAGAAGCTCCTCGGTCGAGGGGATATGCTCTTCATGCCGACGGACGCCTCGAAGCCGAAGCGCCTCCAGGGATCGTTCGTCTCAGACCAGGAGCTCGATAGGATCGTCGTCTGGTGGACGAGCGACCGCTTCCGCCACCTCGTGCCCGACAAGATGGATCACCTGCTGGACGAGGCTATCGAGGAGACCGAGAGCGGGTCTGCGGCCCCGAACGAGGAGGAAGACCCGCTGTACGGGGCCGCCCGCGAGCTCGCCGCTCAGCATTCGCGCGTCTCGACGTCGCTGCTCCAGAGGCGCCTTCACATCGGCTACCCTAGGGCGGCGCGGCTAATCGACATGCTCGAGGAGAACGGCGTGGTCGCTGGTTCCGAAAGCGGCCAATCTCGAGAGGTTTTGGGTGGATCACGGCAGGAAGATGTCGATCGCTTCGAATAGATCGCGTTAAGTTTTCGAAATCGCCTTCGCTCGGGGTTGACATCATCTCACGCTGTGGTATTTTGTTGGTGAAGCCGACAGACTGGAGGGAGTAGCGTATGAGAAGACTCCACGCGCTCATCGAAGTACTGGAGGTGGACTTAGCAAGGTCCTCTGCGTAGAAGCGCGGGGGAAAGGCGAAACCGCGGAGCGGCTAGCAGCAAAGAGGCTTAGGAGCCCATGGGCGCGTAAAGCGCCGAAGCAAAGCAGAGGCCGGACGCGGGAAGTTTAAGAGAAATAAGCTCCCCGGGATCACATCCCGGGGAGTTGCCCTTTTTGAGGCCTACCTGACCCACTTCCTGACAAGGCGGCGTCAGAAGCCTTGATACAATAAGTTTCGCCATGGGCACCTTCTTTCACCCCATTACTCTGATAGGTCCAGCCGGCGAAGAGACCATCGATGCTCTCGTCGACACCGGTTCTACCTTCACGACGATTCCCCGTCCAATCCTCGAACGGCTCGGCATCGCGTCGTTCACCCGTGCCCGGCTTCGATTGGCAACAGGTGAGGCTGAGGTCACGGAGCTAGGAGAGGTAATCGCGCAGCTCGACGGGCAGGATCGGCGAACGGTGATTTGTGCTTTCGGCCGCCCTGACGCCCCTCCGACCATTGGAGCCCATGCGCTGGAGGCGTTTCTGCTCGGCGTCGACCCAGAGCAGAAGCGCCTGGTCCCGCTCAATGGCTGGTGGGCAACCTCGTCTACCGACAGCGCCTTTCGCCTCGCCTCCGATTTCGACATGACCGGCGACCAGCCCGATGCTGTTGCGAAGCTAGTCGGCGGCCTCGAGAAGAAATATAAACACCAGACCCTCCTCGGCGTCACCGGGTCCGGCAAGACGTTCAACATGGCGAACGTCATCGCCCGCGCCAACCGCCCGACGCTTGTCCTCTCACCCAACAAGACTCTGGCGGCGCAGCTTTACTCCGAGTTCCGCGATTTCTTCCCCGAGAATGCGGTGGAGTATTTCGTCTCCTACTACGATTACTATCAGCCGGAGGCGTACATCCCGCGTACTGATACTTACATCGCGAAGGACGCGGACATCAACGAGGAGATTGATAAGCTGCGGCACGCGGCCACAAGGGCCCTGTTTCAGCGGCGGGATGTCGTTATCGTAGCGTCGGTTTCGTGCATTTACGGTCTGGGCGAGCCTTCGGAGTACTACAATTTCGTGCTGCGCTTCCGGAAGGGGGAGGC
>VBJT01000256.1 GCA_005880075.1 Chloroflexota bacterium | reverse complement strand
GCGTGCGGAACATCCAATTGCCTGCAGTACGGAGCAGCGTCAGGTCCGAAGATGATGCCCCGGGCAGCATCCGTGACCCTTTGACGTAGTCATATCCCTCGGCGAGCACCTTCACGAAACGATCGATCTCCCCCGGGTCCATGCTCCCATCGGCATCCAGGGCGACCACTACATCACCCGTGCAGGCAACGAACCCTTCTCGTAGTGCGTTGCCTTTGCCTTTACCCGTCTGCTCGACTATTCGAATCGCCGGCAACTCCAGTTTCGCCACGCGACTGGTGTCGTCCACGGAAAGCCCATCCACCAGGATTACTTCGTGTACCCAGCGCGGCACTTTGCTCAGAACATGCGGGAGTGATTTCGCCTCATTGCGGGCGGGAATCACAACGCTGACCCGAAGGCCTGCGGGGGGGTGGTGACCATTGGTGCCGTTCCGAGACCCATTCTTATGTAGCACCGGCAGCGGGGCGGGGATCCCGTCTCTTCCTCGTTCGCTGCTTTGTCTTGTCATCTGTCAGCTGGCCTCCCTGTGGCTGCACCCGTTTGTGGACAGCGGCAACTTGGCCTTTCTTGACAGACGCGCTAAGATAAAAGTTGGCGCAGTAACTCTGCCGCCTTGTCGCCCTGTCCCCTCGCAACGGTACGGGGCGACTTTCTCTTTGCCCGTCTGAAAGGGGCCGGCTTGCCCGCCTGCACCTTCCCTGACCCTTCCCGGGTGAATTCCCGCTTCAGGGCCGCCTCTTGGTAGTAGATTATGTAACCACCGTTGAACTGTCAACGAAGTGTCAAACGGGACAAAGACAGAAAACCAACAGAAGATAGTATGAACGTATCTGAGCACGGAGCTGACGAACGAGCTTCCGATCAGCCGACAGTGACTCTCGCCGTGGCAAGCCCGCGTCAGACGTCGGCCGGCGCCCCGCGGCCCGCCGGGGGTATATTCATCGGTCCCGGGCGCGTTTCACAATGGGATAGACCATGCGCTGGACATTGTGGGGCCTCCTCGGTGTTTTCGTCTTGGCCGCTCTTTATTGGACGTTCCAACCCCTCATCCGGAGCAGCAATTCCGAGACATCTACCGCTCGCAGTTCGGTCCCCACGCCTGCCGGCACCCCAGCGCCCAACGACCCCGTTCTCGTCGGCGCGGGCGATATCGCCTCCTGCGCGAGCGATGGGGATGAGGAGACCGCCCAACTTCTCGATCAGGTCGTTGCGAGCGGCATCCCAACGACAGTCTTCACCGCGGGCGACAATGCCTACGAGAACGGGACGATCCAGGAGTACGAGCAGTGCTATGCCCCAAGCTGGGGGCGGCATAAGGACAGGACGCGCCCCGCGTTGGGCAACCACGAATACCAGACAGGCAACGCCAACGGCCACTTTCAGTACTTCGGCACGGCTGCGGGAGACCCTGCCAGGGGCTACTACAGCTTCGACCTGGGAGGCTGGCACGTCGTCGTCCTCAATACCAACGATCATTGCAACGCCTTGAGCTGCGACGCTGGGTCAGATCAAGAAAAGTGGCTCCGCTCCGACCTCGCTGCCAGCTCTGCCTACTGCACGATTGCTATCTGGCAGGACCCCCGGTTCAGCTCCAGCGCGCGAGCGGGAGGCTCCCATAAAGTGAAGCCCTTCTGGGACGCCCTCTACGACTACGGAGCTGAGCTCGTTATTAACGGGGACGAGCATAATTATGAGCGGTTCGCTGCCCAAACATCTAATGGCGCGCCTGATCCAGAATTTGGAATACGGCAATTCGTCGCGGGCACCGGCGGACGAAGCCTCGACATTATCGAGCCCGCTCGCCAACCGAACAGCGAGATCACGAACGACGATACCCTCGGGGTGCTTAAACTCACTTTGCATCCCGCGAGCTATGACTGGGAGTTCATGCCGGTGGCTGGGTTCAAATTTCATGACTCAGGAAGCGCCGCCTGCCATCCGGCGCCCCCGCCGCTGAACGACTAGCGAAGCGCTTTTTCGTCCGTATTAATATAGAGGCGCGCCCCCGTAGCTCAACGGACAGAGCATCTGCCTTCTAAGCGGCGCGAGATCCGTCAGAACAAGCAGCCAACCATTCCGTACGTAATTTCGCGCCGACGGCAAGTTTTCAAGGCGTAAGGCGTTAGGCTGCTTTCCGTCACTGTGACCGCACAGTGACGCCTCCTTCCGGTCACCGGAGGGGTGCCCGATGCCACCGCTAGATAAGGTGGTTCTGTATGTCCATTCAACGGCTCGGCACTCTTTCGCGGCGGGGAGAACCCTCGCTGCCCATTGATGGCTATATCAAGCTCTACAACGCCCACCTCAAGACCGAGGGTAAGACCGACAAGACGATCAAAATTTACAACTACGCCCTGAGCCTCTTCTCGAACTACTTCACAGGCGAGGAGGGCCGACCGCCCACCCTTGCCGATTTCACGGCCGATAACGTGCGCTACTGCCTCGCCGAAGCGGCGGACCGCCCGAAATGGAGCGGGCAGCCCTGGAGCGCGACGCACGCCGACGAACGTGTAGCTGGTGCCACACTCCACCAATACACCCGCTCGCTCAAGTCGTTCGGGGCATGGCTGGCAAGGGAAGGGCATACCGAAGGCCATCCGCTCTTCACCGTGCGCCTGCCGAAGCTCGA
>VBJT01000254.1 GCA_005880075.1 Chloroflexota bacterium | reverse complement strand
TCGTCGCTCGTCCACGTTGTCATTGCGCGCCTCCTTCACGTTGAAGCAGACTGATCAGGTATCGCCATGGTCGTGAGGCTCGCACTGACAAGAATCATTGCACCTGGCCTGGAGCGCATGGCTACAGCTTCAGGATAGCAACGCCGAGGACTACTGCAATCAAGTACCATTCGGCAACCACCAGCCATCAGACGAACAAGCCGCGGCGGTTGAACCCGTCTGCGAGGAAAGCGAATAAGGCGAGGGATCCGACTTCAGCCGATCCGAGGGGTCCGCCTCAGCCTCCTACCCCTCACAAGCGCTGAGGGTGTTGGTCCCGGACCCGCCGCTACACGGGTCTATACCTCGACCGCCGTCGATGCTCGTTTCGCCGCCCGGCTCCGCGACGAGTAGCGCGGCGCCCTGCGGCGGTCCGGTCTCGACGCACGCATGCCGTAGGTGGCGCGGCCCGAGGCCCAATTAAAGGTACACCGCAACGCAACCGAAAACCGGGCGCGCCCGTAAATTAGCGATGGGCGAGTTCGGCCTCTCTGAGCCGGCCGACGGCGGCGGCACGCTGCTGGCCGGTGAGGCGATACTCGATACCCCACTCGGCCATAGCGCGAACGACCGACCCCAGCTCAGCACCCTTCTTCGTGAAACGGTACTCCGCCCGTGGGGGGTGATCGCTGTAAAAGTGGCGCTCCACGATCCCCTCCCGCTCAAGGAGTTTCAGGCGCTGCGCAAGAAGATTCGGCGAGATGCCCTCGAGCGATTCCATTAAGTCCTTGAATTTGCCGCTCCGGCCAAGCGTGAGGTCTCGGATTACAAGAAGGGTCCACCGGTCCCCGATAACATCCAGGGTAGCTGCCACCGGACACCCGTCTTGCGTCTTGTAGGTTCTTTCCAAGAGAACTTCTCCTGTTGGTCTATGTGATTGTTGTCACTTCAACAATAGTAAGGGACTTGACAATTGTCAATCCAGCTGGTTACAAGAATATATAGCAATTATCGTTTGATGTAGAGACGGAGGCAACCCAATGGAGAGGTCGAAGCTGCCGCGCCAACCGCGCCGGAAAGGGCTGATCCTTTTCGCCCTGTGCCTGGCCGCGCTGATCATCAATATCGACGTCACCATCGTCAATGTCACCCTTCCAAGCCTGGTCCGCGAGCTCGACGCCACAACGACTGACCTCCAATGGGTGGTCGAAGCTTACACGCTGGTCTTTGCCGCCCTGATCCTGGCGGCGGGAAGCCTCAGCGACCGGCTCGGCCGCAAAGAAGTCCTGCTGGCCGGGCTCGGGGTGTTCGGCGCCGCCAGCCTGGCCGGTGCCTTCGGACAGAACCCGGGCCAGCTCATCGCCGCCCGCGCAGTGATGGGCCTCGGTGCCGCCGCCATATTCCCGTCAACGCTGTCATTGATCGCCAACGTGTTTACCGACCGGTCCGACCGAGCTAAGGCGATCGGTTTGTGGGGCGCGACGACAGGGGTCGGAGTGGCCGCTGGCCCGATCATTGGGGGATGGCTGCTCGGGCAATTCTGGTGGGGCAGCGTGTTCCTGTTCATGGCGCCGGTCGCTGCCATCATCGCCGCCGTCATTGCGTCGGTTGTTCCAACTTCGAAGGACCCCGCGGCTCCGCCCATCGACTGGCGGGGCGTCGTGCTGTCGAGTGCCGGCATGGCCACCCTCGTGCTCGGCATCATCCAGGGCCCGAACTGGGGGTGGGGCTCAGGCGCGACGCTGGCCACCATTGCCGGCGGGCTGGCCCTCCTCGCTATCTTCGTCAATGTCGAGCGCGGCATGGACCACCCGATGCTCGACGTCAGTCTCTTCCGCAACCTCCGCTTCACGGCTGCCAGCGGGTCGATCACCACCGGCTTCTTCACTCTCGCCGGCTTCACGTTCCTCATCACCCAGTACTTCCAGTTCATACGCGGCTACAGCGCGTTCGAGACAGGACTGCGGATACTGCCCGTGGCCATGTCCATCGCGGTGGCGGCGATTGTGGGCACAAGGCTCGCCGTCAAGATCGGCAACAAGGCGGTCGTCGCCACAGGCCTGGCGATGTTTGGGCTGGCGCTGTGGTGGATCTCAACGGTGTCGGCCTCAAGCCCATACATCGTGCTCGTCGGACAGATGATCATGGGTGGTGGCGGCCTCGGCCTGATCACAGCGCCGGCCACGGAGGCGATCATGGGCGCCGTTTCCACCGACAAGGCCGGCGTCGGCTCGGCCGTGAACGACGCCACGCGCCTCTTCGGCGCCGCCCTGGGCGTGGCGGTGATCGGCAGCATCGCCTCCTCGCTGTACCGTAGCCAGCTCGGCGCAGACCTGCCGCCCGGCCTGCCCCAAGACGCCATCGAAGCGGCGCGCAGCTCGGTCGGCGGCGCACTCGTGGCCGCGCAGAGCCTCCCGCAGGGAGACTCCGGTCTCGCAAACAGCCTTAGCGCGGCGGCAACCGGCGCGTTCCTTCACAGCCTGCAGGGAAGCCTGCGCGTCGCGGGTAGCGTTGCCCTCGCCGGCGCAGTCCTGGCCGTCGCCCTCCTGCCCTCGCGGCCGAGGGTGCCCGGAGCGCCAAAGCCGGTAGAGGACGAGCCTCGACCCGCTGCTCGCTCCAGGCGCTGGATTCCCACACCGACGCACCTTGCCGCCCTCACGCCGCAGCGCACGACAGCCAGCCCGTCGAGCGATAGGGTCAAAGCCTGAATGCGGTGACA
>VBJT01000156.1:11927-17449 GCA_005880075.1 Chloroflexota bacterium | reverse complement strand
TATAGTCGTCTGGTTTTAGTGTTTGGCGGCTAGTGGCTGCAGGCCCTCGCCTGCCCGCCGCCCTCGGCTGTCTGGAACGACGTGCCGCAGGCGCAGGACTTCACGGCGTTCGGGTTGTAGATCGTGAAACCGGCCTTCATCAGGTCGTCCACGTAGTCAATCTCCGCGCCCTCGAGCAGCGGCGCGCTGTCGGGGTCCACCACGAGCTTGATGCCGCTGTGATCGATCACGAGGTCCTCATCGTCGAACTCGCGGGCCAGCGCCATCCCGTACTGATAACCGGAACAGCCGCCGCCTACCACGAACACACGCAGGCCGCCCTCCGTGACGCCCTTCTGCTCGAACAGCTCTCTGGCCTTGACAGCAGCTTTATCGGTCATTGACAACATATTCGCACCTCAATTTAACAAGCGATTCCTTCGGAAATCACCACTCTTATCGTATCTGAGGCACCCCACGCTGTCAACGAACGACTTAAGCTTCCACCCCTACCGACCGCAGGTCCTCCGCGAAGCGCGCGTATTCCGTGAAGGGGAATCCATGCATCCCAACGCCTCGCGCCGCCTCCGCGAAGTCCGCCCGGTCATCGGTGAACACCGACTGCTCCGGCGCCAGCCCTGCCAGCTTCGTCGCGTGAAGGAAGATGCCCGCGTCCGGCTTCGCAATGCCCAGGTCGCCGGAGCCGACGCGCACGTCGAACAGGTCGATCAGCTCGAACCGCTCCCGCAGCCGCTCCTCCATCCCGGGCGTCGTGTTCGAGATAATCCCGAGCGTGTAGCGCCCGTGCAACCGCTTCACCAGCTCTAGCATGTCGTCGTTGAACATCCGCGGCGAATCCATAAACGCGGTCATGATCGCCTCGGCACGCTCGTCGATCTTCTGCAGCGCCTCGCGGATCGAGCCTGTCCACTCCTCGTAAGTGCACTTCCCGACCTGGAAGTCCATGTAGCGGCTGTCCCGGTACACGCATTTCCGCAGCATCTTCGCCTCGAGCCCGAATTCCGCCTCGATCGTGTCGTGGTCGACGCCGTCGAACGTCTTCAGCAGCACACCGCCGAAGTCGAAGAAAATGGCTTTCACATCATGATCGATTGCGGTCATCTGCGCTCCATCTGCGTTAATCTGCGGCTAATTCACCAAGCTCGGTACCTGCTCGCCATCGGCAGGCGCCGGTCGCGCCCGAACGCCTTTGGGGTGATCTTCACGCCCGGCGGCGCCTGCCTGCGCTTGTACTCGTTGCGGTCCACCATCTGCGCTATGCGCGCCACGGTGGCGTAATCGTAGCCCATCGCCACGATCTCCTGCACGCTGCGGTCGTGCTCCACGTACTGCTCGAGGATCGGGTCCAGCACCTCATACGGCGGCAGGGAGTCCGCATCGAGCTGCCCCGGCCGCAGCTCCGCCGAAGGTGGCTTGCTGATCACCGCTTCCGGGATCACCGGCCGCGCGTCCTGACTGTTCCGCCAACGCGCGAGCCTGTACACCAGCGTCTTCGGCACGTCCTTGATGACGGCGAAGCCACCCACCATGTCGCCCGCCAGCGTCGCGTAGCCTGTCGCCAGCTCGCTCTTGTTCCCCGTCGTCAGCACGATCCAGCCGAATTTGTTCGACAGCGCCAGGATCACATTCGCGCGAATTCGCGACTGCAGGTTCTCCTCCGCGACTCCCGGCTCCGTCCCGCCGAACGCCGGCGCGAGCATCTCCTCGAACGCCTCGTGCGCCGGCTCAATCGGGATGATCCGGAACTCGATCCCGAGGTTCTCCGCCAGCTCCTTCGCATCCTTGAGGCTCCCCTCCGACGAATAGCGAGAAGGCATGCTCACTCCGTGCACGTTCTCCGCCCCGATCGCATCCACCGCAATCGCGGCCACGATGCTCGAATCGATGCCGCCGGACAGCGCGAGCACCGCCCTCTCGAACCCGCTCTTGTGCAGGTAGTCCCGCGTCCCGAGCACCAGCGCCCCGTAAACCTCCCCCTCGCCCTCCGGCTCGGGCGCGATACGGGCCTCGATCGGTGGTTTGTTTGGCAAAAACGGTATGTTAGACAGCACGAAGTGCTGAATCCGTTCCCCCGGCCCCTGGCTCCTTGCTCCTAGTTCCTCGACCGCCAGGTC
Source organism: Chloroflexota bacterium (assembly GCA_005880075.1). Classification (GTDB taxonomy): domain Bacteria; phylum Chloroflexota; class Dehalococcoidia; order SM23-28-2; family RBG-16-64-32; genus CF-163. The sequence goes on along the minus strand of VBJT01000156.1, from coordinate 15,335 downwards.
GACCACCAGCAGCTCTTCCTCGAACATCCCCGCCCGCGCGACCACCTCCCCCGAAGGCGCAATTACCATCGACCCCCCGTCGAACACCAGCTCGTCCTGCCCGCCCACCTGGTTCGTGTAGCAGACAAATACGCCGTAGTCGCGCGCCCGTTCCGCCAGCATCTCCTCCCGGAACTTTCGCTTGCCCGCGTGGTACGGCGAGCCGTTGATGTTCACGATCACCCGCGCCCCCGCCTTCCCCTGCGCCTCCGTCGGGTCGCCCGGGTACCAGATGTCCTCGCAGATGTTCACGCCCACGTCGACGCCGGCCACTGTGTAGACCTCGCAGTGCCGATCCGCCTCGAAATAGCGGGCCTCGTCGAAGACGCCGTAGTTCGGCAGCCGCTCCTTGTGGTAAACGTGCGCCAGTCGGCCGTCATGAATCACCGCTGCGGCGTTGTAGATGGGGATGTGGCTCACGTCCGTCGCGCCGACTGGCCCCCAGATCAAGCTACGCGCGTGCTCCCCGCGATCGACGAAACCGATGACCGCGGTGATGCCCAGGCACTGCCCGACCATCGACTGCAGCGCCTCAACGTTGTCCTTCACGAACTGCGCGCGCAGCAGCAGGTCCTCCGGCGGATATCCCGTCACTGTCAGCTCCGGAAACGAGACGATATCGACACCCAGCACTCGCGCCCGCTCGACATACTCGAGCGCCTTCCGCACGTTCCCATCGAGATCGCCGACCGTCGTATTGATCTGCGCCAAGCCGACCCGCAGCGTCTTCGCCATCCGACTTAGTGTATCTCCTACACTATCACCGTACCATTCGGGCATCTCCCGGTCAACTCGATCGTGCCGTCCGTCATCATAATCGCTTGGCGAAAGCATTCGCTGACGGTCTCACGCTACAATCGACCCATGGGCGCCCCGATCATCGAAGCGCGCGGCCTCCGCAAATCCTACGGCGACTTCGAGGCCCTCAAGGGCATCGATCTTATTGTGCGCGCCGGCGAGGTCTTCTGCCTGCTCGGCCCGAACGGCGCCGGCAAGACCACCACCGTCGAAATCCTGGAGGGCCACCGCGATTACGACGCCGGCGAAGTGCGCGTCCTCGGCCGCGACCCGCAGCAACACGAGCGCGCGCTGAAGGCGCGCGTCGGCATCGTCCTCCAGAGCGCGGGCGTCGAGCGCTTCCTCACCGTCGAAGAGGCTATCGAGCTCTTCCGCGGCTACTACCCACATCCGCGCCCGCTCGACGAAATCCTGCGCATCGTCGGCCTCGAGGAGAAACGCGAGAGCCTCATCCGCCGGCTCTCCGGCGGGCAGGTGCGCCGCCTCGACCTCGCTCTCGCGCTCGCCGGCGACCCCGACCTCCTCTTCCTCGACGAGCCCACAAGCGGCTTCGACCCGTCCGCCCGCCGCGATGCCTGGGAAATGATCGCCGGCCTGCGAGACCTCGGTAAGACGGTTCTCCTGACGACGCACTACATGGACGAGGCCGAGCGGTTGAGCGACCGCCTCGCCGTAATCGCGGACGGCCGCATCGTCGCTGAGGGCACCGTCGCCTCGCTCCGCAAACAGCAGGCGGGGACTCTCATCTCATTCCGCGCTCCGCCGCCCGGCATCCTAGATGGGCTGGACAGCCGTCGCCTCCAGGACGGGCGGGTTACGATCGAAACAGACGAACCGACCCGCATCCTGCACCAACTCACCAGCCGCGCGGCCAGCGCCGACCTGGAGCTCGAGGAGCTTCGAGTCGCTCCTACTTCCCTCGAGGACATTTACCTCAAGCTGACGGCGACCGAAAAGGCCGGCGAATGAACGACTTCGCGCTCGCCCTGCGCCAGGTCCGCTACCAGAACCGCTCGTTCTGGCGAAACCCCACCGTCGCCTTCTTTACCTTCCTGCTGCCGCTGATCTTCCTCGTCATCCTCAACGCCCTCCTCGGCAACAATACCGATCCGATACCCGGCGGGGAGGCCAAGCTCGCCTACTTCTACGTCCCCTCGATGGCCGCGTTGTCCATCATCAACACCTGCTACACGAGCCTCGTGATGACCATCTCGATCGCCCGCGACGACGGCGTCCTCAAACGCGTGCGAGGGACGCCGCTGCCCGGCTGGGCCTACATTTTCGGCCGCATCATCCACACGATGCTCGTTATGCTCCTGCTCGTCGCTATCGTCGTCGCCTTCGGCGCCGTCTTCTACGGCGTGGACCTGCCCGCCCGGACCATCCCCGCCTTCGTCGTCTCTGTGGCCGTCGGCGCCGCCGCGTTCAGCGCGCTCGGCATCGCGCTCGCCTCCTTCACGCCCAACGCCGAGGCCGCCCCGGCGGTCGCCAACGCCACCGCCCTGCCGGTCCTGTTCATTTCCGACGTCTTCGTGCGCCTCGACAACCCGCCGCCCTGGCTCGCCACCCTCGGCGACATCTTCCCCGTCAAGCACCTCTCGGAGGCCTGCCAGGCGGCCTTCAACCCCTTCCGGACCGGCTCCGGCTTCGAGTGGCTCGACCTCGCCGTCGTCGCCGCCTGGGGCCTCGCCGCTGCCCTCCTCGCCGTCCGCCGCTTTTCCTGGTACCCGCGTGAGTAAAGGTCGTAACTGTCATTCTGAGCGCCCGTTCGCGCGACCGCGCGGGCCTGCGCACAACACCTCGATAACGACCCGCGCTCGGACCAGTGGCGAAGAATCTCGCCGGCTTCGATTACGAACAACTACCAGCCACGGGACCCACCGAGAGGTGGTAATATAACGGCGAAGCTGGGCCAACTATAGGGAGAATCGACCAACAATGCTCACGCGCCTCACGGTCCTGAGTATCGTGCTCCTTTTCTCTCGCCTGCGGCAGCAGCGCAGCCGACAAGCCCGCCACGCCATCAGCCAGCAAGCCGCCCTCGCCACCACAGAGCGGTCAGCCTTCGCCGGAGCAAAGTCAGACTCCATCAGACACGCAATCTTCACAGACCAGACCCGCCATCTCGCTAACCGTTCAGCAGGCGGCCAACCTCTACGACGTGCCCATACCCGTTCCCAAGGGATGGATCATGGAGGGGGAGCAGGACCTGGTCCGCGTTCGGCCCATCGGGAACGGAAGTCAGTTCTTCCTTCTGATGTTCTTCAGTCGGCCGCCAACTAATGCCTCAGTGGGTTTCTGCCGACTGAGCAGCCCCGGGTGTATGGGCCCGATCAATCTGGCAGGCCACGAAGCTTCGTACGAAGGCTATCGACCGCCTTCAAGCGTTACTCAAGGCACTTGGACCGCCTTCTTGCCCACAAACGATGGGAATGCCACCTGGCTCTGGGAGTACATGGGGGCGACCGGTCTTGAGGCCGGCCCTGATGCCGCCACCTTCCTGGCGGTCTTGCAAGCTTTTACTGCGCCGAGCCCTCCACGTAACACCCCGCAACCTACCCCTTAGATGGC
>VBJT01000156.1:0-11841 GCA_005880075.1 Chloroflexota bacterium | reverse complement strand
AATCCCGCATGGAGTACATCCAGACCGTCCTCGTGCAGGTCGAGGCCTCTCGCCTCGAGCGCGCCGCGGAGCCCGGCGGCCTCCTCGCCGAACTCGACGAACACCGCAGCTTCCTCCGCCAGCAGCCCGGCTTCCGCGACATCCGCATCACGCGCTCGATCAACCCCGAGGGTAGCGTCCTCATCGTCGTCGAGACCCGCTGGGACGACGATGAGAGCCTCGTCCGTTACGAGACGAATGACCCAAACGTCGCGAGCGTCATCAACAAGCACCGCGACGTGATCGTGACCGGCAGCCTCCAGGTCCTCGACATGGAGGCGCTGCGCACAGACACCCGCGCCGACCCTCACGCCGCCTACCGGCGCACGGCCCTCCCTCTCCTCATACCCGTCGGAATACTCGCCTTCGTTCTCCTCTTCATCTACGGCCTCTCGCGGGTCTATCTGGAGATCCAGGGCAACGGGGCGGTAGCCCTCGCGGCCGGCATTGCGATTGGCGTGCTGCTTGTGGCGGCCTACTTCGCCAACAACCCACGTGCCCCGGGCTGGCAGATCGGCGGCGTCATCGGCCTCGCCGCCCTGGCCCTCATGGGTGGAACGATCTGGGCGGTCTCGGAGAAGGACCAGGGCGAAGCGACAGGTGCCCCGTCCACGGAGGCGTCACCCGCGCCAGGCGGTCAGCCCGGAGGCGGAGCGCCCGGCGGCGCCAACGCCATCACGATGGGCGACTTTTTCTTCGAACACCAGGGTTCGCAAAACCCGACGATCTCGGTGCCGGCGGGCCAGGCGACCACCTTCGATATCACGAACACCGGCAAGGCCCTCCACAACATGCATGTCGCGAGTGGCGGCAAATACGATACCGACATCTGCGGGCCGGGGGACAACAACCCCTGCTCAGACCCGAATCAGATCCGCGCCGGCCAGTCCGGCAAGATCACGATAAACATCACCCAGGCCGGCACCTACGACTTCCACTGCGACTTCCACCCGACACAGATGACCGGCAAGATCGAAGTCAAGTAGCCGAAGGCACGCCACAACTCCACTCTCCCGGTGCCATTTGACCCTTTGACTTCTCGCCTCGTGACGCTAAGCTGACGTTGTGCTCAGTCGGCTGACTCAGATCGCCTCAGGAAACAGCACCATGGGCCGAGCCGCGGAAACGATCATCTTGAAGGCAATCAAGAACAGGCGAAACGGCGCATCGTGAAGGGCGCCCAAAATGCGAGTTTTTTCTGGAAGCAATCAAGCGCGCCGCACCTAATCTGGCAAACGGTCAAGCGCCGCCAGGGCCACCTTGCTCCTTGCTCCTGGCTCCTAGCTGCGGCTACTGCCGCCCGCTAAGCCCTAGCTCTCGCAGCTCCTCCTCCACCTCGCTCCAGGCCGGGCCCTTCGCCTCCGCCTCCTCCTTCGCGTACCACTTGAAGAACGCCACCCCGATAAAGCTCCACAGGATCAGCGTTCCGGTTATCTTCATGATCCCGCCGCCCATCTGCTGGTCCTCAACAGCGCTGATCCCCCAGATCCGCGGCGCCTGGGATCACGGCCGGCAGCAGCGACTGAACGAAGAGGTAGGCCATCTGGTAGGGGTACGTCAGCCGCGCCGCCCCCTCGATGCCACCTACCACCGGCCACCACATCATCAGCGCCGCTGCAACCAGCGCCGCGTGCACAACGAAGTGGAACCAGTGCTCCCGCAGCGCGTAGTCCACCACGAACGGCAAGTGCGTGACCACGCCGAGCATCGCCCGCCACAGCCACGACGGCACCCCGGCGATCAACAACGGGGGCGCGACCAGCGTCAGCAGCAGGTGCTGGACCATGTGCACGGATAGGAGGTACTGCTCGCTCAGGTCGTGTATCGGCGTCCCCGTCGTTATGAAAATGGCCAGCACGCCGCACAAGTAGAGCGCGACTTGCGAATGCTTGACCCGTCCCGCATCCGACAGCCGCGGCCGGAGGACATTGATCGCGTAGAAGTAGGCGCCAAGCAACGTGACGCAGAGCAGAACTACATCCGGGTGCAAATGCCAGTCCAGCCACTCGACGCCGCCGATATCTTCGAAGAGAGTCATCGCCCGATACCGAACCGGACCTGCCGTCTAGACGAGCTTGCCGCCGACGGTGGCGAGTACAACCGTAAAAATCGAGAGCGCGAGGATGAATCCGAGGATAAACATCGTCGAGAAAAGCCGGTGGTCGAACTTCAAGTGCATGAACCAGAGCACCACCATGCTGAACTTCGTGGCCGAAAGCACGAGCAGGCCGACCACAAGCAAAGCATGCGCCAGGCCAAGGTAATAGATTGCCACCTCGACGCCGGTGATAATGGCAAGGATCGAGCCAATTTGCGCGTACTCCAGCGGCCCCGGGTGCTTCTCGACGTGATCGGCGTCGGCGACGTTCTCCTCCTCGCGCGCAGGTTCAACGCCCCCGCGCCGCCGGTACTCCGCAAGGGTCATGTTCGGCGGCTCACGGCTGTATCAGGTACACGAGCGTAAAGATCACGATCCACACAATGTCGACAAAGTGCCAGTAGAGGCCCGCCAGTTCGACATTCAGGCTGTTCTTCTGCTGGATCCGCCCTTGCAGCGAAACCGTGAACAGCGAAAGCAGGATCAGCACGCCGATTGTGACGTGAGCGCCGTGAAAGCCCGTAAGCACGAAGAACGTTGTGCCGAATAGGTTCGTGGATAACGAAAGGCCCTCGTGGTTGAACTCGGTGAACTCGAACGCCTGCCCCGAAAGGAACAGAAGGCCGAGCACGGCGGTCGTGAACAGCCAGATCTGCATACCGCGCACGTTGCCGCGCTGGATAGCCGCGAGCGCGAGCACCATGCTCACGCTACTCATCAGGAGGACGAAGGCGCTGACCGATGTGAACGGGATGTCGAACAGGTCCCCCGGGTGGGGGCCGCTGACGCTACGGTCGCGGTAAAGCAAGTAAGCTGCGATGAGCGACCCGAAGAAGAGACACTCGGAGCCGAGGAAGAGCCACATGAGGAGCTTGCGGTTATCGAGCCCGGTCGAGGTCTCGAGGTGGGCGGTGCCCACGGCCTGCGCCACGGTTACGCCTCCTCCCCTTCGGTGGCCGGCTCGAGCGCCCAACCATAGATTCCGACGAAAAGGACCGCTGCGCCGACCGCCACCAGCGCGTAGTCGTAGATCAGGCCGGTTGCCATGATCGGAAAGCCGAGCGCAGCGATGAGCGGGAAATACGATGGCGAAGGCATATGGATGCCGTGGCCGCCGTGGTCCTCCTGCCCCTCGTTCTCGTGTCCGTTGGCGGCTCCCGCCACGACTGGTATCGGGCGTCCCTCCTCATCCTCCGTGTATTTCTCGTGCCAGAACGGGTCGCGCGCATGCACAACGGGAATCTTCTCGAAGTTGTAGTGCGGCGGGGGCGACGGAATCGTCCACTCGAGCGTGCGGCCATCCCAGGGATCGTAGCCGGCCGCCTCTCCGCGCCGGAGGCTGTAAATGAAATTGATAATAAAAACGAGGATCGAAGTCGCGATGGTAAAAGCCCCGATCGTTGAGAGCAGGTTCCAGAAGTCCCACCCCTGGCCCTCGGAGTACGTTGAGATGCGACGGGGCATGCCGAGAAGACCTGACACGTGCATCGGGAAGAAGGTCAGGTTGAAGCCGATCAGCATCAGCCAGAAGTGTATCTGGCCGAGCCTATCGTTAAGCAGCTTCCCGGTGAACTTCGGCAGCCAGTAGTAGAAGCCGGCAAACAGAGCGAAAATCGCTCCGCCGAAGAGCACGTAGTGAAAATGGGCTACGACGTAGTACGTGTCCTGCTGTTGATAATCTGATGGCACGACCGAATGCGTGACGCCGCTTAGGCCGCCGATCGTGAACATCGCCACGAAGCCAACGGCGAACATCATGGGTGCTTTTAAGTTGAGCGAACCACCCCACATTGTCGCCATCCAGTTCAGCACCTTGACGCCCGTGGGAACTCCGATAAGTATCGTCGAGATGCCGAAGGCCGAGTTCGCCACGGTCCCAAGCCCCGTCGTGTACATATGGTGTACCCAGACGCCCCAGCTCATGAAGCCGATCGCAATTCCGGAGAAGACAACGAACGGATAGCCGAACAGCGGCTTGCGCGAGAACGTGGGCAAGATTTCGGACACGATGCCCATCGCCGGAAGGATGAGGATATAGACCTCCGGGTGTCCGAATAACCAGAACATATGCTGCCAGAGGAGAGGGTTCCCGCCCTTGTCGGGGTTGAAGAAGTTCGCATTGAAGAGGCGGTCGAAGATCAGCTCGAAGAGAGCAACCGCGATGACCGGCATCGCGAAAATGATTAGGAACGAGGTGACCAGGGTCATCCAGACGAACAGCGGCATACGGAAGAGAGTCATGCCGGGCGCGCGCATGTTGAGGATCGTGACGATGAAGTTGAATCCGGAGGCGAGCGAGGCAATCCCGAGGATCTGCACGCCCAGCGCCCAAAAGTCGACGCCATGACCGGGCGAGAACGCCTTGGAGGAAAGGGTGGAATAGCAAGTCCAGCCGCAGTCCGGCGCGCCGAGCTCGCCGGAGAAGATGTTCTTCGTAAAGAAACTGACATTCAGAAAGATTCCGCCAGCAAGGAACACCCAGTAACTGAAGGCATTCAACCGCGGGAACGCCACATCACGAGCCCCGATCATGAGTGGCGTCATCAGATTAAAGAAGGCCGCGCTCAACGGCATTATCACAAGGAACACCATCGTCGTTCCATGCATCGTGAGGATGCGGTTGTACTGGTCGGCGTTGAGAACGCCCGCGTTCGGAACAACGAGCTGGGTCCGGAGGAGAAGTGCTTCGATTCCGCCCGTCAGGAAGAAGATAAAGGCCGTGACGCCGTACATTAGGCCGATGCGCTTGTGGTCGACGGTCGCGATCCAGCTCCAGATTCCGTAATGCTGGTCAGCCATCTCGCGGGCCCCGCGCAGCGCGTCGGCGAGCCCGGTTTTGCGAGTCTGCGGCCATTCTGTCGCCATGGTTTATCCCCCGCTCCCTGTCGCGGTCACCGCTTCCGGCCCGCCGTTTTCCGGCGCTTGCTTCACCCCGGCGGCCGCCTCCTTCGCCCAGGCGTCGAAGTCCTCCTTGCTCTGGGCGATTACTGTTATCAGCATCCCCGCATGACCGGTGCCACAAAGTTCCCGGCATTGGCCGGAGAACGAACCCGGGTGGTCTGCCTTGATCCACACCTTGTGCAGTTCCCCGTGAATCGCGTCTTGGGTTCCGGCCAGCCGCGGCACGCCGAAGCTGTGATTCACATCGACGGATGTTATCGTCAATGCGATCTCCTTGTCGGCAGGAATGTGAAGCTCCGCGGCACGCCCTGGCGGGACCGGTGGAGACTCTAACGGCTCGCCCGTACGAGTGTCTTTGATGTCCGGGTACTTAAACGACCACATGAATCGCTGCCCGGTTACCTCGATAGGATAAGCGTCCGCCTTGGGGTCGCGTCCGAGGTCAAAGAGGACTGGCAGCATTGGTACTCCTACGAAGCCGATGATGATCAGCGTCGGGACGATCGTCCAGCCGATCTCAAGCGGCGTGTTTCCGTGCGTCTGCTTGGGAACAGCGTCGTTCTTTCGCCTTCGGAAGCGCAGCAGGGTAACCACGATTGCCCCCTCGACCAGGATCATCACGACAAGGGCGGGCCACATTGCCAGCATGAAAAGATTGCGCTGATGCCGCGCGACCTCTCCCTCAGGAGCCAGAGTGTTCTGTGGAGTGTCCGTCTCGCCGATACATCCCGTTGCGAGGAGCGCGATCAAGAGCAGTAGGAAGAGACCGGCAATGAGGTGAGTTGATCGCGGTCGTGGAAGACGCAGCTTACTCACGGTCATCCGCATGCGACGGGGAATCCGCTAGTCCGCCAGATATGATGGAGCACCCTGAGATATAGAGCAAGTCGAGCCGGTTCACACCTTCACCAGTACGTCGACCGCGATTGCACAGAACAGCAGGCCTAGATAAGCGATCGAATACCGGAAGAGATCAGCGGCGGTTCTGGGAGAGGAAGAGATCAGTAGGCGCAGCGCACAATAGAGGAAGCCGCCACCAAGCGACACTGCGGTTACGAAATAGATAACCCCTGCCGTACTCCAAACGGCAAGAAGTAAAGACACCACGACGAGAGCGAGCGAATAAGCAAATATCTGCCGCTTGGTTCGCTCCGGCCCGGCAACGACGGGAAGCATAGGCACGCCAGCGCGCTCATAGTCCCGGCTATAGTTTAGGGAAAGCGCCCAGAAGTGCGGTGGCGTCCACAGAGTAACGATCGCGAACATGATGAGTGCAGGAACAGCCAACTCATTGTTGACCGCTGCCCACCCGATAACCGGGGGCATGGCACCCGCGGCCCCCCCGATGACGATGTTCAGCGGAGTAGCACGCTTGAGTATGAGTGTGTAAACGAAAACATAGAACGCGAACGCTGCTAGAGTAAGAGCAGCAGCCAGTAAATTCACGGTCCACTCTAGGAACAGGAAGCCTCCCAGTGCCAGCGCGAGGCCGAAGAGAGCAGCCTTCTCGGGCTCAATCTGCCCGGCCGGCACCGGACGGTCCCGCGTCCGCACCATTAGTTCGTCGATGTCGCGGTCGAAGTACATGTTCAAGGCGTTGGCGCCACCCGCCACCACCGAGCCGCCAAGAACTGTGGCAAGGATGAGCCAGGGCGAGGGCAAGCCGCCCTCCGCCAGTATCATGGCCGGTATCGTCGTGATTACCAAGAGCAAGACAATGCGGGGCTTGGTTAGCCGCACGTAGGACAGGAGCGCGCCATTGACGTCCCGCGCGACTCGAGTGGTAGTGGCTACCGCGCTCAGCAATTCACGTAGTCCGCTCTTTGGTGCCCGGCGAGAGGTAGCTCCATGCCGAAGTGAACGCTAACACGGCCCAGAGGGCGGACGCCAGCGCGAGGTGAAGGATGCGCAGAGGCGTGGCGAGCGTGAGCCAGATATTGGCGGCACCGACGAAGACTTGCGCGACGTACATCGCAACGGCGACCCCCACTGCTGCCATCACGATCAGGCGGCTCTCACGTCGCCAGGTCGCCGCGGCCAAGGTCATGATTAGGACGCCCAGGCCGGCGGCAAGAAGACGATGCGCGTAATGCAGGTCGGCGAGACGGCCGCCTGCCGAAACGAGTTTGCCGTTGAACAGAGGCCAGTCCGAATACGCCAGCCCAGCGCCTTCTTGCGAAACGTAAGCACCGCTGATAACCAGTGCAAATGCTCCGAGCGCAACCACGATGGGAAGAACCGGAAGCTGTCCGGCGATTTCAGTGCGCGGGCGAGAGGCGGCCAGACCAAGCAGAATGAGCGTGGCCAGCAGACTGAGTGCTATCGCGAGGTGAAGCGCGACGACGCTGGCGTTCGTCTCTGTATCCACTGTCGCTGCGCCGACGAGCACCTGCGCGACAAGCAGAACAACCGCGACAAGGGCCGTTCTCGAGACGAGCGAATCGCCACGATTGCGGCGCCACGCCCAAATTGCGGTCGCAAATATAAGAACGCCCACAACCGAAGCAACCAAACGGTGAGAGTATTCGACGAGGACGTGTCCTTCCAGGCGGGGCAGCACTTGGCCATGACATAGCGGCCAATCGGGGCAGGCGGTGCCGGAATCTGTGGCACGGACCGCACCGCCCAGCAATATGAGGCCGTAGGTCAGGAGGACGGTGGTAATGGCTAGATACTCGAATCGGAAAAGGCCGCCGAGACCCGGAACGACATTGGCCCGGCCTGCTGTCTCAATGACGGCGGGCTTCTGCATCTTAACCGCCAGAAACGCCTAATACTGGGCAGCGGGTGGCAGAAAGCGCGGCAGAAATCAAAGAGGGGATCCTTTGTACCAAATATCACAAACGCCGCAAGTGGGTGTCAAGCCGGCAGTCATCCGGCCTTGCCCCTGTTTGCCGCGTGACTGATACTTGCTTCAAATGTTGGACTTTGGTTTCGGTCAGAGGTAAGCGCCATGACGCAAAGCGCGGAGAAGGAAGACCAGGCGCGGAACGACGCTATCGATAGAGCGTTCGCAAGCCTTAAGGGCAACCTTCCCGAGAGCCTGCTCCTCTCGCAGATGCTTGGACCTGCGCCGGCGGCTGGTCAGCCCCGGGCTTACGTCCCATCGACTGCCGCGCTACGCAGCGAGGCGCGCGGGCTTCTGCACGAAAGGGCACTGCGCGATGTCGTGCGACTGCGTTTTGGCTTTCCGACTGAGAAGTACCGGGACTTCAAGACATATGTGAACGTGCCACAGCGCACAATGGGCGTCCAATTGAGGGGAAATCTTGTCGCCTACCCGGATATTGTTGTTGTCCAGCACCCCGAGAACAACGCCAAGATCGTGGCGGGAGTCGAAACGAACGAGACAGTACGCGAGGCGGTCGCGCGGTTTGAATGGCTTCCATACTCGGAGCTAGCGCCTCTGTACCTTTATGTGCCGGTCGGAAAGGGCGACGAAGCGCTCAGGATGTGCCGGCGACTGGACGTCCGCGTAGTGGGCATCCGTACCTGGCGCTACATGGCCGGCTACGAGGACCCGGAGATAAACGACCACTTCACCGTGCCAAGCGGCCCCGAAGAGATGCTGCCGAAGATTTTTCGGCCCGATTAGTTCGGGCGACGAACGCTATTCCCCGATCCGCTCCACCCGCAAACGCATCATTCCCGCGGGCGCCGACACTTCTACTTCGTCACCGACGCTGCGGTCGATCAACGAGCGGCCGACCGGCGATACGCTAGAAATCCTTCCGTCTGCCGCGTTCGATTCGGTAGGGCCAACAATAGTGAAGCGATTGACCGCCCCGCTCCGCAGATTTCGCACGTGCACTGTCACGCCCACCTGTACGCGTTCGCCTTGCGGAGACCGCTCGACAACTACAGCGCGCTTTAGCATTGTCTCGACCTCGCGAATGCGGGCCTCCATGTGTCCTTGTCTATCCTTAGCGGCATCCAATGGGGCGTTTTCGCGAAAGTCCTTGTCCAGCATCGCTTTACGGATTTCTTCGCGGACACCCGCACGCTGGGAAACCAGTGAGGCAAGCTCGGTCTTCAAGGCCTCGATTCCTTCGCTTGTCAACTCCACCGTTGTTACATCCTGTCGTCCCGCCGCCGCGGTCTTTGGTCCCCCCTTGCGCAAGCGCAGGTGAGGAGCCAGGTTTGTCTCGGTGAAGTCCCTCTTCTTCAAGTAGAGAAGGAACGCTCGCAACTGCTCGGCCCTGCGCGTCGAATTCGGGTTGGCCGGTCCGATCCGCTCAGCGTAAAGCTCTATATCGTGGCCTCGCAGCTGCTTTACGAGCTGATCGCGCCCCTGCCATTCGACGAAACGGTTTACCTCGATCTGTGCCGGCGTGCGAGATGCGCCCTTTAGGCTCTCGGCGTATCGGACGGCCGCCTCCCAGAGGGTCACTTCAGACATGTTGGGGGACTAATTCTAATTTCGTCCGTGAGAAACTGTCAACGAGAGCAGTCATTACGGCGAGTTGCCACCCTCGATTCGAGGTGTCGCCGTGTCAGTCGAAGGCGTCTCGTTGTCCGGCGAGGGGGATGCGGTTGCTGAAGGAGGTTGGCTGGGCGCTGACGCATATGCCGGCGACGCAGGCGAGGCTTGGGCGGCGGGTGGCACTTGCGGCAAATCGATCCCCCAGCTTCTTGCTACCTGTTGAGTGACGCCGAGAGCTCGTCTCGCTTCGGGCGCCGTAGGAGCCGACTGGGTGTTAGCTATAAGGTGAAGTAGTAAATATTGGTCGGCGATGGCGCGTTCCAGTTCGAGGCGGGCCTCGCTGTCCAGCGCTGAGAAGTCACTGACCTGAGAGTCGAGCACCGTTGTCGTTCTCGACAGCGCGCGGATCATTTCTGGTGAGACGTCAACTCCCTGGTTGGCCCTCCGCCACAGCTGCTGCTGTGCGTCCCGGAGGTCGCCAACTGCAGGACTCAGCGGCGAGGCGGCAACCGGCGCGGTCTCCCGCCTCGCGCTTTCAGATGATATATCCGATTTCACAGCCAGCGTCCCTGCAACCCCAAGTCCAACCGCGAAAGCCGCCAGAATGAGCAGCCGTTTCTTGCGCCCTGCCATTTGACCCACCCGTTGAGCGAAATTGAGATCGTAGGTGAGGAGCTTGGCGCGCTGACGGACAGACGCGCTGGTCAGAAATTCTTGCCGGACCCGGTCTTCGATGTGGTCCGGAGCCGAGGATTCGCCGAATGTATCTGCTACTTCTATGGCCGTACGGAGCAGCGGTTCAAGTTCTTCCCGAAGCGACGGGTAAAGCGAAAGGCTTTCATCGAGGCTCCTTCTGCCTTCCAGGTAGGCGGAAAGGCATTCGTCCAGGACTTCATCGAGCCGTCTCGCTTTCATAAACTCTCGCCGGCCTCGCTTGCCCCATCATCTCGCGGAGCTTCACGATCGCCTTGTGCTGTATTACCTTTACGTTCCCTTCGCCCTTTCCCATCGTACGTGCCGTCTCGGCGACCGAGAGGCCCGCCGCGAACCGCAGCGCGATCACCTGCCGCTGGGCCTCCGGAAGTTTCTCCGCCGCCTCGCGGATGTCGCCCAAGGCCAGCCGGTTCTCAACCAGCTCGTCGGGCCCTTGCGAGTTTACAGCCAGGCCCTCTGACAATTGAGACGAGCGGCCGCGGGCGGTCTCCTTGCGGCGCTGGCTGATGACCGCGTTGTGCGCGATCCGGAAAAGCCAGGCAGAGAATGGAGCCTCTCGCCACTGAAAGCGCTCGATGGCCTCCAGTACGCGCATGAAGACCTCTTCCGCCAGGTCCTCGGCATCGTATGTATTGCCCGTGCGGGCAAGTATGTAACGGTACACCCGGGGGAAATAGAGCGTGTAGAGCTCAGATAATGCGCTGGCGTCACCTGCCCGCGCCGCGTCTACCATCGGACGCTCACCTTGAGCGTGGCTGTTAGGGCTCACCGGGCCATCCTCCCAATTAAGCCCCCCTGCTATTGGCTTAAGGTGGTTGCGCCCGTATATTACCCTATTTCCCCGTCAAAAGATACAACGCGAGCACAGAATCAAAAGTTACCAACAAAATCACTCCGGCCGAGTCCACAATCGCAACCTAGTCTCAGCGCGTATTTGTAATCGGTCGAGCGTCGTTTTAACCTGTAGATGATGCGTACACGGTTCTTAAATGTTGACCGCAGCGTCTTGCTGGGAGCGGCCATCCTTGTCGGCTCGCTGGCCCTCCTTGGCACCGCTGTCGTCAGCATTTTTGCAGCATTGAACAACGATGGCGCCAATTTACCCGACCAGGGCAGCATCGAGCAGATCCTCAATGAAGGCGGCCTCCAAAGCCAGCCCGGAGCCGCCGCCAGGCAGCTTGACCTGGGGCCGCTGCCTGCACCACCGGTCCGCCTGGCGATACCGCGGCTTTACATTGACGCGCCGATCATCACGATGGGCCTAGGCGCCGACCGCTATCCCGAAGTGCCCGAACGGCCGGACCAGGTTGCCTGGTACAACTTCACAGCAGCCCCCGGGCAGCGTAGCAATGCCGTTCTCGCGGGGCATGTCGACTGGCAGACCAGCACCAGGCAGCCGATACCAGGCGTCTTCTACCGGCTCCGAGAGCTGGAGATCGGCGATAGCATCGCCATAACGCTCGAGGACGGTCAGAAACTGAACTATCGCGTCACCGGAAACGTGGCGACCGCCTATGAAGACCCCAATGTTCTCAAGGCGATGGACTATACCTCGAAAGAAGTGATCACGATGATTACCTGTGGCGGCACGTGGCTGAAGACGGGTCAGGGCCCTTTCGGGGGGAACTACAGTCACCGCGTGCTTGTGCGCGCAGAACGGGTGGCG
>VBJT01000228.1 GCA_005880075.1 Chloroflexota bacterium | reverse complement strand
TAGTCAGCGCTACTTCGACTCTCCCTGCAAGATCATTACTGTTGGCCTAAACCCGTCTCACCAAGAGTTCCCCACGAACAGCCCGTTCTCCCGCTTCACCTCGGCTAGGGATGTGTATCCCGAAATCTTGGATGGAGGTCGAATATCTGAGTACCTAAACGCTCTCAACGTCTACTTCCGCACCACACCCTACACTCCGTGGTTCGCCAGCTATGAACCGCTCTTGAATGGGATGCGAGCGAGCTTTTACGACGGGGCTGACGGCACAGTACTACATACAGACCTCTGCTCACCCCTCGCGACAGACCCGACATGGAGTCGACTGACCGACCGGTCACGCAGCGAACTGATCCCGGCGGGCCGGGCGCTCTGGCACGAATTAGTTCGTGTGTTGGCGCCGGACGTCATCATCGCTTCAGTCGCCCGCGCACATCTAGCCAACGTCAACTTTCGCAAACTTAGCGGCTGGCGCGTGATACACACAGTTCAAAGAACGAACCCCTTCACAGTCGAAGCGATCAATCTCGAGATCGTGCCCGGCAAAGCCGGCACACTAGTCTTCGGGCAGGCGGCCCAACTTCCGTTTGGGACGGTCTCCTCTTCTGATCGACTTCGCATAGGTGCCACCATCGGGAGGTTGCTCGATGGAAGATAAGCTTTGCTTCGTCCAGTTCTTGCACCCTGGGGGGGAGCATGAGCAGGAGCACGACGACTGTAAGCACTGGAACATCGATCCTAAGCATAGACGCAAGTTCTTGACGGTTCCAGGATGCTACCGATCGGATTCCGGCGGGCGGGACCATGCGGCCGATATCGCTCTGTGGGGCGAATGGGAGCCTCAATCTCGCGTAATTCACCGGTTCAGCAACCACGATGACGGTCTGCCGACACTCCTCCACCTGCCGTATCAGGCGCAAGCGCCCAGGCATAATGCTCAAAACACTGATCCGTTCGTACGGTTAAAGGGGAGACGCAGCTTCGCAACCTCAGACGGGGATCGGTCATTCTGTTCGGATCTTGCCTCGGCGCCTCGTTCGTCCTAGACACCGTCCTCGTTGTCGATGAGTACGTGGACCACGGTTTTGCGACCTACGGTCGACAGCTCGGCAGGAGACTCCCGAAGACCTATGAGACCGCGACCATCGACGTCCTCTACCGGAGAGAAAATCCAGATCTCAACGAACATCGCCTCTACTTCGGAGCAACGCCGGAGCGAACCGTTGGCGGCATGTTTAGCTTCTTCCCTTGTCTGCCATGGGCTCGAGCCTCGGCGGGATTCCGGCGGCCTCGCATCCTGATTCCTGGATTGATCACGCAGACCAAGACGCAGGGCTACAAGCTCACGAGCGTGCCCGAAATCGGAGGGATGAAGCGCTTCTGGGATCGCATTGTGGGTCAAGTCACCGTAGCTGGACTCGCGCTGGGCACATTCGCTGAATTGCCACGAGCCGAATCTGCGTGTCTCTTGGAGATGCGGTCGAGTGCGTCAAGTAGACCAAGCCGAGCTTCATGCCCGGCGCCCCGAAACAAGCCCCGCGTGGGTTGTTGACCTGAACTAGATGCCCCGACCCACCTTTCGTCGTCGACGACCGCGCTAGGCTGCGTCAGCTGAGCGGTGTCGCGAAGTCGGGGGCTGGGCCAGCCCGCTCAGGTTCGAGGCCTACAGACGTTACTGTTGGCCGGTCAGCTCTATCGAGGACATTCGGCTCGCACCCTTTCACCTGATGGCCCCGTCCGGAGCTGTGCACATTGATCATGGACACGACTGGCATATGGAGACGTTGGCGAGGATCTGCTGACACGACACAGGTGCTCTCATGCGGACACCATATCGAATCGTCGATACAACTGATGACGTCAGCCAGAAAGCAGCCGTTGATTGGTGGGCCGAGCTGACGACGAGCGGCGGGGAAGGCATGGTCGTCAAGCCGCTCGAATTCATCGCGAGAGGAACGCGCGGACTTGTACAGCCAGCAGTGAAGTGCCGCGGCAAGGAGTACCTCCGAATCATCTACGGCCCGGAGTACTCACTCCCAGAGAACCTCGAACGACTCCACTCACGCGGTCTCTCCCACAAGCGCTCACTTGCCCTCCGTGAGTTCGCGCTTGGCATCGAGTCGCTCGAGCGCTTCGCCCGGGCTGAGCCGCTGTACCGTGTGCACGAGGCTGTCTTCGGAGTGCTGGCGCTCGAAAGCGAACCGGTCGACCCGCGGCTCTAGGCCTCGCACCCGGTCAGCTTCGTGATGGCGGTGATGGCGGCCAAGCCGCCCGGCGGGCACACGGTGGCGACATTGAGGGGGCAGGTGTGGTCGTTTCGATGATTACGGCGGCGCCGGCGGCGACACGGAGCACTTCGGGTCTCCTTGAGGCTCTTGCATGATACATGGACGCGCTGACCGAAGGGGCAGGTCAGCTTCCTGATGGCGGTGATGGCGGCGAAGCCGGCCGGCGGGTCCGGGGCGGCGGTGTAACGGCAGGCCCAATGCCCTGTCCGCCGCGCGACATGCCGCTGTAGAATCGGCGTGCAATGCAAGGCTTTGAAGGCGTGATTACAGGGCTTTCGGGAGTTCTGGATCGTAGTGGCGGGTATGTCTTGGCCGATTCTCTACGTACTCGTCATGCATGACTAAGGCACGATGTCCGAGGTTCTCTCCGTCGTTGTTGTTATGGTCTCAGTTCTTGTGCTGCTGGCCGCTTGGCGCGGGGCTCACCTAGTAGATAGCGAAGGAAGGCCAATCCGGCTGAGAGGTCAGCGCAGGTTTTGGCTCGCGCCGGCGTTGTTCTTCTTGACATTCGCTGTTGGCGATTGCCTGGTGCTGCTCATATACGGTGGGGTGATCAAACACCTCGGTTTGATCGTCCCAGCGGTCTTTGCGGCAGCGTCCTGCATGTACATGGCCAAGTCGCCCCATACGTGATCCCCTTGCTGTAGCGCCGGTAGCTGAGGCTGCGGCGGCCATTGAAGCCGCAACGAGGTGCAGCGCTGCCCGAAGGAACCGGTCAGCTTCATGATGGCGGTGATGGCGGCCAAGCCGCCCGGCGGGTCTGGGGCGGCGTTGTGGCGGGCGGGCGCGGGCGGAACGCCGGGGGCCTGCCATCCGGGCGCGTCGCTGGATTTGGGAACCCTTCGAGCCGGTTCGGTGTATAAGATGACTGGACGCAATGCTTCGCGCCGTCGCTCTCGTCGTGGGTCTGTGCGCCGTCTTTGGCTTTGTGCTGTACGTCGCCTATAGCGGTGATACCATCCCCACGCCAAGGTCAGGGGAACAGCCAGCAAATTACCGCGCGCTGGCTCAGTTTTCGCCCATCGATGTGTACTTTGTTAGTCCCCAAGTGGGGTGGCTTGTGTTGGGGAACAACCGAACTGGCTTTAGTGACGACGGGCGTATTCTGGCTACGCGGGACGGGGGAAAGACCTGGTACGTTCAGTCGGCGCCACCGGTGCGTCCGATGCAATTCATCGACGAGCGCAACGGTTGGGGCTATATCTGGTGGCAGCTTAGTCCGTCAACCACCCCTAAGCCAGAAGAGTCGCCCACTTTCTGCCAATGTCTGGCAATTACTCACGACGGCGGACAGTCGTGGCAGCAGTTACCCCCAGCGCCCAAATATCCCCAGAACTTCACGTTCAAGTTCGTCGATGAAAACGCTGGCTGGGGGGTGTATGTAACTATTAAAGATCAACGGTGGGAAGCCGGCCTCTTCCGAACG
>VBJT01000155.1 GCA_005880075.1 Chloroflexota bacterium | reverse complement strand
AAGGGGATCACGCCGTTCTGCATGACGGTGGACCGCTACGGGCACGACTACCTGAAGCAGATGTGCGCGGACATCGGGTACGCGGTGGTGCCGGACATCGAGTCGATGCCGTCGCGGATTACGTCGCTGTACCGGGAGCTGACGGCTTAGCGAAGCTGTCAGTTATCAGCGGTCAGCTTTCAATCGTCTCGATCGAACTGCCGTTTGGGTGGTTGTCGCTTGATTGCTTTCGGAAAAAATTTCGTTTTAGGGGCCTCTGTTTTCGTGGTAGAAGCCGCGTGATGTTGGTTGACTTCAAGATGATCGATTCACGCGCCGGTTTGCACCGGAGGGGTAGTCGGCGATGCGACAGTCTGCTCGCTGAGAGACTCCAATGAGAAGATGCGCAACTCGGCCGCATCCGCGGCCCAGTAGGCGATTCTGAGGCCGTCGGGAGACCACAATGGATAGCGTTGGATACCTGACATCGCTGATCCAACGGTGGGACCTAATTGGGTGATCAGAGCGCCTTGGCTGTCGATAATGGTCATCGTATCGGCCGACTGGAGAGGAGCGCGTTGCCACTGGGTGACCAAGCGATCTCGAACACCCTGGATGCTGGCATCCTCCCCAGCACCTGTCCCGACTGGTCGACGATAGCCAGAGTTTGTTGCGTTCGGTCGTTGGTTGAAGCCATGCAGGCGAGGCGGTCGCCCGCGGGTGACCACTCAGGCGAAGGAAATGAGGCTGTCACGCATTCGGGCGCGTCTGTGAACCTCGTGCGGCCGCTGCCATCGGCGTTGATGAGGTAAAGCGAACTATCCGATCCCACGTGTACACCTTGCGCGCGCAAATTACACTAGCCGCTTGATAGGTGACACGTGCGAGCGGAGTCAGGCTGAGTCGTTGTGCTGGGGCGCGCTGGATACGGCGAAGCAGGATGGGCGGACACGGGATAAGGCGCGGCCAACCCTGACCCCCGACGACTGCTCAGAAGCTAGTACTGAATTGAGCAATGAAGGAGGCAGAACGTGACCACTACGTTGTATCTGCTTGCGGCGATGGTGGTGGGGGTTTGCGCGGCGACGCAGGCGGCGATGCTGGCGTCGATCGGGCGGGAGAAGAGCGCCTATGAGGCGACGTGGATCAACATGGCCGCGGCGATCACCGGCATCGCGGTCATCCTCGTCGTGCGTGGTCTCGGTGGGCGTTCGCCCTTGCTCGCGGCGCCGTTCGATCGCTTCGGCCTCTTCGTGGCGGTTGCCATTGCGGCAGCGGTCGCTCTGGCTGTCTCGGTGCGGGGACTCGAGCCGTACTACGCGATTACGGGGTTCTTCGCCCTGGCGTATCTGCTGGGGATCGGGTACGCGGCGCCGAAGATGGGGATCGCGCTGTTCCTGGTGGGTGTGACGTTCGGTCAGCTAGGCGGCGCGGTCGTGTACGACCATGCCGGTGCGTTCGGGAACGCGGTGCATTCGGCCGGGGCGCTGCGGCTGGTTGGGCTGGCGGTGGTGCTGGCGGGGGCGGTGGTGGTGCGGTTTGCGGACTGAGGGTGGAGTGCTGGGTGCTGAGTGCCGGGGCGGAGGAGGCTTCGCGGCAGTTGTCAGTCGTCAGTTAGTAGTTGTCGGCCTAACAAGATCAGGGTCGACGTGTGTCCCGAGCGTCGTTCTTTCCCACCCACCCGGCAGGTGATTTGGGGGACACCCAACCCCGGCCTCCGGCGGAATTGTGTCTGAATGAACGGGGCGTAAGTGCCCCGCCCGATCCTCCCTAGGCGGACAGGACGTTTGAGAGCAATGGCCTCGAGGGAAACGCAATTTGACTAGAAGACGGGCTAACCGGTCTCCGCGGGGCGATCGGTAGCGGGTGAGCCTAGGGTCAGTTGATCAACATTTTGTAATGTGGTGCTTCGTCGCTGGACCGAAGCACGTCGATAGAATGTTACTGGTTCGTGTCGTCATTGTAGGGTTGTTTTGCTTGTTGAGCCTATTAGGCGCAAACCCGGGGAGGCCGCTCAACAGCCTCGGCTCTGGGGAAGAGGTCGTCGCCGAAGCGGGCGCGGACGAACCGCACAGGAGCGGGACGGCCGGGCGGGCTGAGAGCGACCCGGGTCCGGCAGCGCCGGAGGAATCAGCGGCGGCAAATGAGTCGCCGCAAGCGACTGCGCCCCCAACGACTACGCCGGCCGTGGCCGTACTCGCTGCGGTCGCCGGGCCCCGCGATGCGCGACCAACGCCGGCACCCGGGCAGCCGGCACCAACGCCTGCGAAGGCGGCCACTGCGGTGCCCACGCCGCAAGCGACGCCGAGTCCGACGCCCGACCCGACTCCCGAAGCCACCTCCCCTCCGGTTACGCCTACACCCCAGCCCGACGGGTGCTCAGCGGGAAACGGTACTCCGGAAATACAAGAGAACGGAAGGCATGTGCGGATCGAGTATGGGAGCGTGCTGTCACTCGAGGAAGATGTACTGGTGGTGGACGCCGGCGGAACGCTCACGGTCGTGCGCATCACATCATTGACGGTAGTCGCCGGCGACCTCAGTGCAGCGACGCTGGTGCGGGCGGAGGGCCATCGTGCCCGGATTCGGCGAGGGGGTGACTCTGCCGGGAACTCCCGGCGCAACCGCCGGCCCCACCCCAGATCCCTTCGCGGAGTGGCGATATTCTCCGCGCGAAGCTGGTCGCCGCTCAGGATGACGGTGGGGTAGCGGCGTTGGCGATTGATCGGGCGCGTCTTAGCGCTTCCGGGCTAGATTGAGGATGGCGAGCCAGTGGCGGCGGACTCGTCGGTCCGGGCGGGCGGTGATGCGCTCGCGGACCTTGCGGTAGAGGTAGTCCCGCTTGGCCGGCTCGAGGGCGATGTGACCGGAGAAGCTGTTTAGCAGCGCGATGTACGTTTCGGCGGTGTACAGCTTTTCCCAGACGTAACGGCGGGACTGGAACTCAGCGAAAAGCCCGGTGGCCTCGATCTCCTCGCGTAGATCCGGGACATCCTCGGGCAGCGGCGGCGGCCACTGCTCGCCTTTGGGCTGCATGTCGAGCTCGCGATAGACGTCCTGGATCTCGAAGAAGAAGGGGTCGGCATCCTGAGGGAAGGCATGCCCGCCGCTGATAATGGCGAGCGAACCTCCGGGCTTCAGCAAAGCCGCCGCCCTTGGATAGCGGATTTCGGGGTCGAGCCAGTGCCAGGAGGAGGCGGCGTAAGCGAGATCGACGGTTTGGCCGCCCGCGTCCCACGTCTCGAATGGCGCGACGACGACGCGGACGTTCGGGAGCGGCGAGAGGTTGCGGCGGGCCACCGCGGCGAGGTTCTCGCCGAGCTCGATACAGGTGATGCGGAAGCCGCGCTGGGCGAGAGGGAGAGTCGTGCGGCCGGTGCCGCAGCCGATCTCGAGGAGATCGGCGCCGGATTGCAGTTTTGCGAGGGCGATCAGATCTTCGAAGAGCCGTTCCGGGTAGTTGGGGCGGGCGCGGTCATAGGTTTCGGCGACTTGGTTGAAGGTGATTTTGAGGCGATCGCGGTCAGTCATGGGGCATCGTCAGCGAATGGAGAGCGAATAAGCGAATGGGCCGTCCCTGGGCGCAGCACCCCGGGTGGCGATCGAGATCGTAGATACCAAAGCCATCGAGCTAGCGATCGCTGGTGGCGAGAGACGCGTTCTGCGCCCCTATGGCCACTGACCGCGCTTGGCCTGAATCCAGGTCCTTAACGACCTCGCCGTCTTTCAGCACGACGTTAATTCGGGAGGCGTCTACGAGAACGGCGATGTCGGCGAGCGGGTCGCCGTCGACGAGGATGAGGTCCGCCTGCTTGCCTTCCTCGACGGTGCCGATGCGATCCGAGAGGCCGAAGAGCTCGGAGTTAGTCTTTGTGGCGGCGACGATAGCGCCCACCGGGCCCATTACGCGCGCCTGGAGGACGAGTTCTCGGGCTTTCTCGCGCATCGGCTCGCCGAGGAGGTCGGAGCCGGAGCCGATGCGGACGCCGGCCTCCATGGCGATGCGGATCGAGTCCTCGCCGGAAGCGCCGACATAGCGGATCTTCTCGACGCTCGATTTCGCCATGCCAAGCTGTTCCCCGCGTTCGGAGAGCACATCGTACGTCACCAGCGTTGGAACGAGGAAGGCGGCCTCGCTTGCCATATCCCGCGCGGTCTTTTCGTCGAGGAGGTTGCCGTGCTCGATGCTGCGGACGCCGGCTTCGAGGCAGTTCGCGATGCTCTTCGGATGGTAGGCGTGGGCAAGAACGTAGGTGTCACGGACGCGGGCTTCATCGACGGCGGCGCGCAACTCCTCGACGGTGAACTGCGTGGCGTCGATCGGGTCGGTGGGCGAGGCGGCGCCACCGGAGGCCATCACCTTGATCTGAGTCGCGCCGCGGCGGAGCTGGTCCCGGGCGGCCTTGCGCACCTCGTCGGCGCCGTCGCAGATGATGAAGCCGGCGTGGAGGCCGCCGGTGCCGTGCTCGATGGTGTCCTGGTGGGGCGTGCGCCAGTCGCCGTGGCCGCCGGTCTGCGAGAGGAAGGCGCCGCTCGGAAGAATGCGCGGGCCGCGGAGAATGCCATCGGCGACGACTTGCGCCCAGGCCGGGTCGAGACCACCGGCGTCGCGGACGGTGGTGAAGCCCTGGTCGAGGGTCTCCTCGATGAAGGCGGCGACGCGCAGGGCGAAGGCGGCGAGTGGGCGAGACGTACGGCCGTCGGCTTCAGTGGCGGAGAAGTGGACGTGGGCGTCCATGAGACCGGGGAGGAGAAAGCGGCCGGTGGCGTCGATGACTGTCGCCTCGCGTTCGGGCTTGAGTCCGCTCGCGGGAGCGATGCGGGCGATGCGGTCGTCCTCGACGAGGATGGAAACACCGTCACGCGGGTCGGCGCCGGTGCCGTCGATGAGGGTGGCGTTGTGGATGAGGAGAGATGTCATGTTCTCAGGCTAAAGCCTGCATCAGGGAAGCGGAAGTCGCTCGCTCGCTGGGCGTGAATTGACACATGCCGTTTCCCCGCCGCTAATAGTTCCCAATGACCGCCAGCATTCCCCTCGTTGACTCGGCGACTTCTCGAGTGCAGAACCGCGACGGAAGACCGTGAATCCGCTTCTCGAAGTCGTCGCTTGCATCGCCGGTGTCGCGCTTGTGGTCCTGGCGATCGTGTCTGCATTGCGGGTGCTGGTTGTCCCGCGTAGCTCCCGGGACCGCGTGGCGAGGCTAGTCTTTGCAATGATCCGGAGGCTGTACGAAGTCCGGGCGATGAGTTTCTCGACCTACGAGCAGACGGACCGCCTGATGGCATGGTATGCGCCTTCCGGCCTGCTGATGCTTGTCATTGTCTGGCTGGCGATGGTGCTCCTCGGATATACCGGCATCTTCCTGCTATTCACAGGCGATGGCCTGCACGACAGCTTCATCCTGAGCGGCTCCTCGCTGCTGACTCTTGGGTTTGCCTCGCCCGGAGAAGATGCCAGTACTACAGCGGTGGCGTTTAGTGAGGCCGCGATTGGTCTGATCTTGATCGCGCTGTTGATCGCGTATCTTCCGGCGCTGTACAGCACATTCTCTCGGCGGGAAGCGCTGGTCGGCATGCTCGAGGTGCGCGCTGGCTCGCCGCCGTCGTCAGTCGAACTGTTGGCCCGATATCAGAGGATCCAGTGGCTCGGGCGGCTGGGTGATCTGTGGGAACGCTGGGAGGCGTGGTTCGTCGAGCTGGAGGAGACGCACACCTCTCTTGCGGCGCTGACCTTCTTCCGGTCGCCGAAGCCGGAGCGTTCGTGGATAACAGCGGCGGGCACGGTGCTGGACGCGGCCGCGCTGGCCAGCTCTACTGTAGACATTCCGCGAGATTCGCGAGCGGACCTTTGTATCCGAGCGGGGTACCTCGCGCTGCAGAACATCGCGTCATTCTTCGGGATACCCCACGACTCCCACCCGCGCGCGGACGACCCGATCAGCATCTCGCGCGCCGAGTTCGATGCGGCGTACGAGCGGTTGATCGCCGCGAACTTGCCACTGAAGCCGGACCGCGACGACTGCTGGAAGCACTTCGTGGGGTGGCGGGTGAACTACGATACCGTGCTGCTGGCGCTTGCTGAACTCACGGCGGCTCCGTACGCGGAGTGGGTATCGGACCGGGGGCCGCTGACCCGGCCTCAGGGGTTATAAGCGCTTCGCTCAAGCAGCGCCGAGCTGTCGCATTACGCCCGCGCGATCGAAGACGGACCAACGTTCGGCGATTTGCCCGTCGCGCAGACGAAAGATCTGTATCCCGGACATGGTTATCTGTTTGCCTGCCGCGGTCTGAGTCCCGGTCGCCGACCAGTAGAGACCGGCGCGATCCTCTTCGCAGATGATCTCTTCCGCCTTCATCGCAAAGTCCGGGAACATGCCTCGGACTCTCTGGACGTCATGCCTGATGCCTTCTCGTCCGGACGGGCGGCCCGGAATCGCGTCCGGGTCGCGATCGACGAAATCGACCGCGAATAGCTGCTCAATCAGCTCGATCCGGCCGGCGCCCCACAGCTCGTCGCTGTACAGGCGGACAATCTCTCGGTTTTCGTCGGGCGGCATGTCGGGCCCCTTCACGCTGGCGCGCGGCCCGGGATGCGGAAATGCACGCTGGTTAGCTCTTCGGACACGGCCCAGAGCCTGCGAGCGAGGTCTTCGTTGCGCGCGGCGCTAGTCGACCCGACGGGTCGCGGGTGGCCGCGTTGCTCGAAGAAGCTGTCGGGGCCGACGTAGGTTCCGCCTTCAAGCCCGGGGTAGGTGGCAGCGTAGAGGAGTGGCAGCGCGCCCATCTCGGCGCTTTGGGCCATGATCCGGTTGCCGACAGCCATTACCATGCGGTCCAGGCGCGGCGCGGCGGCGAACTGGAGGTTTGTCGCGGCGTAGCCGGGGTGGGCGGCGAGGCTGTGGATGGTCGAGCCGGCCTCGCGGAGGCGGCGGTCGAGCTCGAAGGCGAAGAGGAGGTTGGCGAGCTTCGATTGACCGTAGGCGCGCCAGCGGCCGTAGCTGCGCTGGCCCTCGAGATCGTCGAAGTTGATACGGCCCATGCGGTGCGCGCCGCTGCTGACCGTCACCACCCGTGCGCCGTCGCGGCCCGCCATGCGGTCGAGGAGGAGACCGGTGAGGGCGAAGTGCCCGAGGTGGTTGGTGCCGAACTGCAGCTCGAAGCCGTCGCTCGTGACCTGCCGCGGCTGAGCGGCCATAACGCCGGCGTTGTTGATGAGCAGGTCGAGGGCCTCGTGCTCTCTCGCAAACCAGTCGGCGAAGCCGCGGACGGAGGCGAGGCTTGCGAGGTCGAGCGAGCCTACCTCGATTTCGCCGTTTGGCACAGCCTCCTGGATTGCGAGCGCGGCTTCGGCGCCCTTCTCGGGGTTGCGGACGGCAAGGACGACGCGGGCTCCGGAGCGGGCGAGCTCGCGGGCGGCGAAGAAGCCGATGCCGCTGTTGGCGCCGGTGACGACAGCGGTGCGGCCGCGCTGATCAGGGATTTCGGCGGGGGTCCAGTTGTTCGGCACGAGCGGATTATTCCGCGAGCGATGCCCCTGCGGCAAGCGCCGCGGATCGAAGGCGGTCGTCCAGGGTGGCGAGGGGCAGTCTTTCTCGCATCGCTAGCTCCAGATAAGAGGCGTCATATGCGCTGAGCGCGGGTGCGCACCACAGTGAGGATCGGACCGAGCGCGGCATCGACTGACACCGAGTCGGCGCCAACAGGCAGGTCCTTAAGTATGGTGTGAACGAGCGATGCGTCAGCCGTACTTACTCGGCCAAGTCGCTCGGCCACGAGCAGTCCATTAGCAACCTCAAGTGCCCAAACGCTCGAGACCAGGGCGGGCGCATGTGCGAGCCGTCCCAGGATTGTCCGCGGGTAGGCATTCCGCTCATCGGGAAACAACCACCCGAGCGTGACTGACGCGTCAAGGACGAAGGTCACTCAGTAACGGCGCCCTTCGTCGATCAACTCCTTGATATTGAGATCTCCGCGAGGATGGTGCCGGCCAAACTCCAAGATCGCCTCAATCGCCTCCTCGACGCTCCGGCGCTTTTCACCTACGGGCACGATCTTGGCGACGGGCCGTCCATGGCGGGTGATGGTTACAGTTTCGCCGCGCTCTACTTCATCGAGCAGGCGGGGCAGGTGGGTCTTCGCTTCGTAGACGCCTACTTGCTTCATGCTCCCTTCTGTACCGCCTAATCGATGAGCTGTAAAGACCCGAGCGGGCTGTTTTTGCGGAACGAACTCAGACTGTCGGCGTTTCACCGGCCTCGACCTGCTCAGGCGGAACTTCGCGCGCGGCCGGCTGCTCCGGCACGTGCAGCGGCCCGCCGTTGCCGCCGAGGACCTGGAAGCGGACGCCGGTAATCCCCTCCGACACCTCCCACAACTTTCGAGCGACCGCCTCATCGCGCGCCGCTGCGCTCGATCCGGCGCCCTGTTTCGGGTATCCGCGGGACTCGAAGAAGCTGCCTGGGCCGATGTGGGCGCCGCCTTCGAGCCCCGGGCAGGTGGCAGCGTAGAGGACCGGCAGCGCTCCCATCTCGGCGCTCTGGGCGAAGAGGCGGTTGCCGGCGATTTTCCCGAAGAAGCGGTCGAGCTTCGAAGTAGCAGCGGCGGTCTGGATGTTCGTCGCGGCGTAGCCGGGGTGGGCGGCGAGGCTGCGGACCGCCGAGCCGGCGGCGCGCAGACGGCGGTCGAGCTCGAAGGCGAAGAGCAGGACCGCCAGCTTCGATTGGGCGTAGGCGCTCCAGCGGCCGTAGCGGCGCTCGCGCTGAAGGTCGTCGAAGTTTATGCGGCCCATCCGGTGAAGGGCGCCGCTGATCGTGACGACCCTCGCGTCCTGGCGCCCCTCCATCCGGCCGAGCAGAAGCCCGGTCAGCGCGAAGTGGCCGAGGTGATTCGTCCCGAGCGACATCTCGAAGCCGTCCGCCGTCTCGCGCCGGGGCGAGAACGCCATGGTGCCGGCGTTGTTGATGAGCAGGTCGAGGCCGTCGTGTTCTCTGGCGAACCAGTCGGCGAAGCTGCGCACCGAGGCGAGGCTGGCCAGATCGAGCGAGCCGATTTCGATCTCGGCGTTCGGCACCGCTGCCTGGATAGCGCGCGCGGCTTCGGCGCCCTTCTCGGCGTTGCGGACGGCGAGCAGGACGCGCGCGCCGGCGCGGGCGAGCTCGCGGGCGGCGAAGAACCCGATGCCGCTGTTGGCGCCGGTGACGACGGCTGTGCGGCCGTGCTGGTCTGGGATGTCGGCGGCGGTCCATTTGGGGGTCATGAGGATTCCCCTCTCAGCAAGTCGAGGAACGGCTGCATAGCCTCGGCCGCGCGTACTAGCTCGTTAACGAAGTCCGGGGTGCGGCTGATGCTGTTCACCGAAGGAGGATAGACTGCCTTTAGCTCCGCCTGCAGATTAACGTTCCTCGCCTGAGAGAGAGTCCCTTTGGCGGCATTTATCCATCCGGGAAATTTCTTTACGCTCCGAGCTCCGTCGGTCGACAATGACTCAATATCGAACCGAAGGATGCCGTCGACTATGGAACGAGTTCGGGTTGGAAAATGCCTATGAAGGATCTCAAACATTATCCGCGGCTCTGTCTGTCCGGACTCAACTTGGCGCCCGAATGGACGAACACGCTGGAGGACTTGGAGAAGGCATCCTCGCAGATCTTCGCCGCTACGATTTCCCAATTGCTTCCAATAGTGGCTTCCCGCATTGTTTGGCACGATCAGTTCGATGGAGCTCCCGTCCTCCCAGATTCCAACGGATAAGTGGGGGTGCCTCGTGAATGCGTGGCCACGAGAAAATTCAAAAGGAATCACGTCCCAGGTTCCTGTCAGCGGCTTCTTTGGAAAATCAGACCAGAAAGGCGGCAGGACGTGGGACTGCGCTAGACGAGGACGTAGCTCTCGCAATAGTGAGCGAACCACTACGCGAGCTTCGCGCTCGTTGTAGGGCCTGTCTGGCCCAAACGGGACACCGGTAAACGTGCTCAAGATTCTATCTCCCGCCAGCCCCTTGGCCTCAACTGCCCTAACATACTCGAGGAATTGGTCGCAAAGGAAGCGCGCGACGCAGTCACTCACCGAGCGTCTATCAGCTAGGAATCGATACACGCTCGGCCAGTTTAACCACCTCGTGTTAGACAGACGAAGGAGCCGGTCTGGCACCTGCTCGTCGGCTGTTATCGCAACGGTTTGGACTTCGTCGAAGTCCCGGCGCTTGGCAATTTGGACATGGCGCCGCAACTGATTAGGTTCCAGGTGCGCCTCAACCTTGGCTTCGATAAGAAGGGCCCAAGTTCCGCAGTAGATCCATGCGTCAGGAACGGCCCGCACTTCAGGTGACTCTTCATCATCAAGCTTTCGTCGCTCACCTGGAATGAGTTGACAACTAAAAGAGAGCTGTGCATTTCGAGGCGGCTCTGGTACATTGGCGAGCCGAACGAACTCTCGGGTTAGCCCTTCGTCACTCGCAAGGACTTGTATCAGCGCATTAGTAAGGCGGTTTTCAAGATGCGAGTACTGCTCGAAAACGCTTCGGATCAGCTTCTCCGGCATCCGATGTTTCTATAAGACCACTGCAGGCCGAAAACCGTTCTTAGACCGTAGGCGTCTCGCCCGCCTCAACCGCCTCCGGCGGCACTTCGGGCGCGCCCGGGGACTCCCGCGATTCGGGCGCCTGCGGTGAGCCGCCGTTGGGCGAGGGGCGGCTGAAGGCGATGCTCTTCTCGAGCAGCTCCGCGAGGTCGAAGACCTGGACGCCGCGCTCCACGGCGGCGGGGACATTGCCGACGCTGGACTCGAACATCTGCATGCAGAAGGGGCAGGCGACGGCGATGAGGTCGGCGCCGGTGTCGACCGCCTCGGTGGTGCGGGCGTCGTTGATGCGGGTGCCGCGGTTCTCCTCGACCCACATGTGGGAGCCGCCCGCGCCGCAGCAGAAGGTGCCGCGCTTGCAGCGCTGCATCTCGAGCTGCGTCGCGCCGGTGGCGGCGAGGACGGAGCGCGGCTCGTCGATGATGCTGTTGTGGCGGGAGATGTAGCAGGGGTCGTGGTAGGTGACGGTCTTCTCGGACAGGCCATTGGTGCCCGCTGGTCCTACGAGAGCCTCAGGACGAGCGGACCCTTCGAGAGCCTCAGGGCGAACGGTTGGCGAGCCGGCGGGCACCTGTTCAGGGCGTAGCTTGCCTTCATCGATAAGGCAGGCGAGGAAGACGGAGTGGTGGGTGACCTCGAATTTGCCGTCGAACTGCGGGTATTCGTGGGAGATCGTGTTGTAGCAGTGCGGGCAGTTGGCAATCACTTTCTGGACGTTCTTCGCCTTGAAGGTCGAGATGTTCTGCTCCGCCTGTAGCTGGTAGAGGTACTCCTGGCCGAGGCGGCGCGCCGGGTCGCCGGAGCAGCCTTCCTCGCCGCCGAGGACGCCGAACGAGACGCCGGCCTCGAGGAAGAGGCGGACGAGCGCCTTCGTGACCTTGACGTTCCGCTCCTGGAGGGCGCCGGTGCAGCCGACCCAGTAGAGGTACTCCTGCGAGCCGTCGAACATCGGCACCTCGACCCCCTCCGCCTTCATCTCGTCGATCCACGTAGTGCGGGTGAGCTGGGTGCCGCGCCAGGGGTGGCCGCGCTGCTCAAGTTGCTGGAGCGTCTGCTGGGCGGTCTCGGGCATGTTGGACTGCTCCATCACCATGAACCGTCGCATGTCCATGATCGTCGGCACGTGCTCGATGAAGACGGGGCATTCCTCCATGCACGCGCCGCAGGTCACGCAGTCCCAGATAGGCTCGAAGCCAACGCGCTCGATCAGGTCCTTCGACTCGCCCTCGTTGTCCGCGCCGTCCTTTATGCGGGAAAGCGGAGTCGGCATGCTCTCTTCCATCAGGTGTCGGATGTCGACGATCACCTGTTTGGGCGAGAGCAGCTTGCCTGTGAGGTTGGCAGGGCACGCCGCCGTGCAGCGCCCACACTCGGTGCACGAATACGAATCGAGGAGTTGCTTCCAGTTGAAGTCTGTGAGCTTCCCCGCCCCAAAGGCCTCGCCCGCCTCCATGCGTTTCTCCATGTCGACGATCGGGGCGAGGACGCCGGTCGGCTCGAGGCGGCGGGTGAAGATCTGCGGCGCGACCGTGAGGACGTGCGAGTGCTTCGAGTAGGGGAGGTAGCAGAGAAAGATCAGGAAGTCGAGGAGGTGCTGATACCAGAAGACGGTGTGGAAGGCTTCCGCCGTTCCCTGCGACATGCCGAGCCCGTGCCAGATCTGCGAGACGCCGTAGGCGAGGAACGACCACTTCTCGTGGTCTTGGTCGAAGAGGTAGATCTCGAAGCTGTTGACCATGACGTCGGTGACCATGAGCCAGAAAATGAGGAAGAGGATGATCCAGGCGTCGTAGTTCAATGTCAGTCGCTGAGGGCGCCAGACGAAGCGCTGAAAGGCGGCCATGGCGACGCCGACGATCACAAGGACGTTGAAGGTGTCCATCGTCGGGCGCATCACGTAGTCCCAGACGTCGCCGAGGTTCTTCTCGAGGCTGATGTCGTGGTCGATGCCGTTGAGGAGGAAGTTCAGCGTGCGCACCTGCAGGACGATGAAGCCCCACCAGATGAGCGTGTGCAGCAGGCCGGAGTACCAGTAGCGGGGCCGGACGACGCGCGAGTTGCCGAGCAGGTAGGGGAAAAGGCCGACGACGCGCTCGATGGGCTGGGTGAAGCGGTTCACCCACTGCGCGCTCGCGAACCAGCGCAGGCGGACAGAGACGGACCAGAGGAAGAAAGCGAGGAAGCCGATGA
>VBJT01000154.1 GCA_005880075.1 Chloroflexota bacterium | reverse complement strand
GCCAGATACGTCGCGTTGCAGTCGAAAGCCACGAGCGCGCTCGCAGACGTAGACGACTGCGTGCGGACAGCGGTCTGTGTCGCTCCTCCGCTCTTATTGTTGTCCCCACATCCCACCATCATCACGATAGCCGCCAAGAACAGCGGCAGCACCCACCATCGGGTGTACTTCATCGATGCACCTCCCGGCCATGTGGCCACTAATAGAGGTGGCACAGCGGCGCCCGAAACAGAACGCCCCCGCCTCGGTTGGCAGGGGCTTCGCGTTTGTCGCGCCGGACCCGCGCCTTTCCTCGAAGGCTGGCTCGCTGAGACGCAGGCAGGCGACCTGGCTCCCCCGGTGCCCGCCTCAGGCGGGCCCGAGGATACAGTTGCGGGACAGCGCCGGCCTCTTACCGGCTTCGCTCTTAGCTCTTGCCCTCGCGACGGCGACATGGCCGCCGCCGGAGGGTCGCGGAGCACCCGCGTCCTCTGTATTCGATTGTGGCCCGCAGTCTAGCAGCGGAGAGCTCCATGGTCAACGTGGTTTGGCCCGCGCGTCACTTCAGGGACATGTCTCAACGCCGTTCGTCACCACTTCGAGAGAATGGAAGCCTCATAGAGTTTTCTTCCGCCCTCGATAGCGGGTTGCGCTGCGAATCCCGAGAACGCCGCCTATCACTGCCATCCCGCCAATCAAGGCGAAAGGAATCGCCAGGGTAAGAATTGCACTAACCGAACCTTTGGCGGCGGCGGACCATAACGAGTCGTCGTACTCTTGCCCCATTGAGACCGGGCCTCTAGGCGCGGCCGACTCGTCTATGACGTAGGTCGTACCATACTTATACTCCTCCGCCCGGAGCAGCCCACCGTCCTCGGTTGTAACTACGACGCACTTAACATTATCCGTCCAAGGTGCGAAAGTTCTGAAATACTCTTGCGTTGAACGCGCGGCCACGGTTTGCCTGTCAAGCCTCTCGTGAGAGGCTCCAACCTTGGCACAGGTCTCAAACGCTGGCCATGTTACGAGCGACCGTTCGCTACGGTTGTCTATTGAATATTCCGCGACTGCATCGCAGGCGTAAAAGAGAAACGGAAGAGTAAGCAGGGTCACCGCGAAGCAGATTCGCTTGATGGTGGTCTTCCAACCAGCGCTCGGCATTAAATGTTCTCTCTGCATTGTCCCACGCCGCTAGCCGCTCCGCGATTTCTCTGCTCCTTGCTCCTAGCTCCCGGCTCGGCCACGATACGCGCATGGACACCGGCCTCGAAGGGAAAGCGGCGCTGGTCGGCGGCGCCAGCCGCGGCATCGGGCGCGCGATCGCCCTCGGGCTGGCCCGCGAGGGGGCGAGCGTCGCGCTCTGCGCACGTAATCAGGAGACGCTCGATAAGGCCCGAGACGAGATCCGGAATGAGACCGGCGCGGAGGTGAAGGTCGTTTCGCTCATTTGCGATATGGCGCGTCACGACGACATCAAGGCCGCCGTGAGTGCGGCGGTCGAAGCGCTGGGCCGCCTCGACGTCGTGGTCAACAATGCCGGCGGGCCTCCCACCGGCACCTTCGAGACGCTCGACGAGAACTACTGGCAGCACGCCCTCGACCAGAACTTGCTCTCCGCTGTCCGCACGACGCGCGAGGCGCTGCCGTACTTGAAGCGGTCCGGCTCCGGCCGCGTGATCAACGTGACCTCGGTAGCCGTCAAGCAACCGATCGACGGCCTGATGCTTTCGAACGCCACTCGCCTAGGCGTCATCGGGTGGGCGAAAACGCTCTCCCGCGAACTGGCCCCGCAGGGGATCACCGTGAACAACATCTGCCCCGGTAACATCGCCACCGAGCGATTGATCTCGCTGATCGAGGACCGCGCGCGACGACAGAAACAGCCGATGGAGGAAGCGGTCGCGCTCGAGGAGGGACGCGTGCCGATGGGCTTCCTGGGCGAACCCGAAGATGTCGCGAACCTCGCGGTCTTCCTCGCCTCGGATAAGGCCCGCTACATCACCGGAGCGACGATCCAGGTCGACGGCGGCAGCACAACCGCCATTATGTGAGGCCCCTGCCAGCGTTTGCTGGTTATAGCATGGAGGCTAGGCGGGGCGCCCGTGGAAGGTCGGGTCGTTCTTGTTTAGCCAGACATTGGCGGACCAGTAGCTGTTCCCGAACCACGGGAAGAAGACCGAATTCTTCACGTACGGCCAGGTCACGATCGCAAGGTAGGGCGTGGCGTAGTCCACCCGGGCGTGGGCGCCCTTCTGTGGTATCCCAGCTGGCGCCGCTTTTCGATGTCAAACTCCCGTCGCTGGGCGTCGAGAAGCTTGTCGAGGTCCGGGTCGTTCAACCGGAAGGAGTTCTTGGAGCCGGTGCTGTGGAAATAAGGGTAGACCCAGTCATCGAGGTCGATCCAGCCATTATCGAACCCCCAGTACATCGAGGCGAGGTCGCAGCTATCATCGGCGAGCGCCTCGGCGATACGAGAGTACGCCTGAGAAAGCGTCCGCAATTTGTCGACGGAGATGCCGAGGTTCTTGTTCATGAACTGCTTCCAGGTGCCAATGAAGTTGGGTATGTAACTAGGGATGTCGGCGAACCAGACCTGGGGCAGCTCCGGGTTCCCGGCGGCATCAAACAGTTGACGCGCGTTCTTGATGTCTTGCTCGCGATCCGCCGACCCCTGGCGGTATCCCGGAGACGCGAGAAGCTCGTCCTCCGGCAGAGCCCAGTAGGCGATAGCGCCTCCAATGGGCCCCTGCATCTTCCATTCGCCGCTGCCGATGACGTCCACGATCTGCTGGCGTTCGGTCGCGAGGTGGATAGCCTTTCGCACCCGCACGTCGTCGAACGGCTGGCAGAACATCTTGAAACGAGTGCCAATCCAGCCCGAAACCCAAAGCTGGAAGAACTTGAGCTCCGGCTTCTCTTCTTTGATCTTATAGATCCAGTCGGGGTTCTCGATGAAAGTGGCGCCGTCGATTTCTTTGCGCCGGAAGAGCGACTCGAGGCTGGTGTCATTCAAGCTGCTTCCGGACACGGTGTAGCCATCCAGGTAGGGCCTTCCCAGGTCGGGCTCGCCCCAGCCGAACCATTCCGAGTTCCGTAGCGCTTTGTATTCGATCCCGAATTTGAGACTCCCCCAAAAGAACGGACCAGTGCCTATCATCCGCTCTCCCGGAGCCGGACCGCGATTCGTGTCCACGGTGTCCAGGGGTTGGCCGCCCGGACCCGGGTCGTTATCCACGATCTCCTTAGGGATGATCATTGCGTTGGTGTCGGCCATGAAGTGATAAAACGGCGCGATCGGCCCTTTAGTCTTGATATTGATGGTGTACGGGTCGGTCGCGGTAATCGAGTCGATCGTCTCGTACTGACTGCGGCGATAGTAGTAACCCTTCTGGATGCTCTGCGAGGCGTTCTTCTGCCGCTCGTAGCTGTACACCACGTCTTCCGCGGTCAATTCTCGGCCCGCCAGCGAGGGGAAGTTGCTGCGAATAGCGTCGGTGCTGTGGAACTTGATGCCCTTACGCAGTTTCACCACGTATTCCGTAGGCGGGTTCCCAATCATCTCCGGCGCGCTCTCTGCCAGGTCGGGCACGATGTTCTCCCAGGTGGGCTCGGAATGACTCTTGTACATGTACAACTTGCTGAAGACGGATGAGAGGTTGGCGTACATCGGCCCGAATTGGGTCTGATGCGGGTCGTGCCTATCGAGCACCACCGGGTCGAATCCTTGCGAGCGAATGGTCCCGCCCCGCATGTCCGGAGGACAGGGTTCCACCTCGCGGCGGGCGTCGATGATCTTTTCGGCGCCCAAATCGGCGCCCCGGTTGACGTTAGGGCCCTGTGTGCTACTGCCGTTGCTGCTGTCGTCACCGCCGCAGCCGACAACGGCCGCCGCCGCCAGGCCGCTCCCTGCCAGGGCCGCGCCGCTAATCAGCCGCCGGCGGCTGACCCGCCTGCGCCAGAACCGGTCCCAATATGTCGGCTCCTCCATCTTCAAACTCCTTTCAGGCGCGGTTCTCCAGGTCGGGAGCGAACTGCCCGTTTCTGACGATCCCGGCTCCCCCGAGCGACGCGGCTTCAGCGTCTAGGCCGGCCGCCCGTGGAACGTGGGACTATTCTTGTCGAGCCAGACGTTGGCCGTCCAGTAGCTATTGCCGAACCAGGGGAAGGCGACGCGGTTCTTGAAGTACGGCCAAGCGACCGTTGCCGTGCGCGGTGTGGCATAGTCGGTCCGCGCGTGAGCGGCCGGCTGCATTCCGTCGCCTTCGAGGCCCAACAGATAGCGCTGGATCCTGTAGCCTAGTTCCTTGCGTTTCTCATAATCGAACTCTGTCCGCTGGGCGTCCAATAGCTGGTCCAGGTCCGGGTCTTTCAGCCGGAAGGAATTCTTGGATCCGGTGCTGTGGAAGTACGGGTACACCCAGTCGTCGAGGTCAATCCAGCCGTTGTCGAAACCCCACGTCATGGACGCCAAATCACAACTGTCATCGGCGATCGCCTCCGCGATGCGCGAGTAAGCCTGCGTGAGCGTGCGGAGTTTGTCTATCGGGATGCCGAGGTTCTGGTTCATGAACTGCTTCCAGGTGCCGACGAAGTTCGGGATATAGCTCGGGATGTCGGCGAACCAGATCTGGGGAAACTCCGGGTTTCCGGCCGCCTCGAATAGTTGCCGGGCGTCCGTAATGTCCTTTGTCCGTTCGTCCTTGGTCTGACGGTAGCCGGGCAGCGTGAGGAGTTCGTCATAAGGGAGAGCCCAGTAGGAGATCGCGTTTCCCACCGGTCCCTGCATCCTCCATTCACCGCTGCCGATTACGTCGACGATCTGCTGGCGCTCGGTGGCGAGGTGAATCGCTTTGCGGACACGAACGTCATCGAACGGCTGGCAGAATACCTTGAACCGGCTGTTGATCCAGCCTGAGATCCAGCTGCGGAAAAATTCGAGTTCGGGCTTCTCCCGTTTGATCTTGAAAACCCACTCAGGGTTTTCGATGAAACCGGCGGTGTCCACCTCCTTGCGCCGGAACAATGCTTCAAGGCTGGTGTCGTTCAGGCTGCTGCCGGAGACTGTGTACCCGTCCAGATACGGCCGCTGGAGGTCGGCCTCGCCCCATCCGAACCACGCCGAGTTGCGTATCGCCTTGTACTCGATACCGAACTTCAAATCCCCCCAGAAGAACGGCCCGGTCCCGATCATCCGCTCGCCCGGCGCAGGCCCCCGGTTCGTGTCGACAGTGTCGAGAGGAAGGCCGCCGGGCCCGGGCTCCATATCGACGATTTCCTTGGGGATGATCATGGCGTTGGTATCCGCCATGAAATGATAGAAGGGCGCGATGGGCCCCTTGGTCTTTATCCGGATCGTGTAGTCGTCAACCGCCTGAATGGTGTCGATCGTGCGGTACTGGCTGGCGCGATAATAGTAGCCTTTTTGAATGCTGTCCGGGTTGCGTTGCCGGTCATAGCTGAATACGACATCCTCAGCCTTTAGCTCCCGTCCGGCGAGGTCCGGGAAGTGGCTGCGGATTGCGTCCGTGTCGTGGAACTTTACTCCCTTGCGCAGCTTGACTACGTATTCTGTTGGCGGATTCCCGATCATCTCGGGAGCGCTTTCCGCCAAATCGGGCACGATGTTCTCCCACGTCGGCTCAGTGTGGCTCTTGTACATGTATAGCTTGCTGAAGACCGATGAGAGGTTGGCATACATCGGCCCGAACTGCGTCTGGTGAGGGTCGTGTCTGTCGAGAACCACAGGATCGAAGCCCTGGAAGCGAAGCGTTCCACCCCGCATATCAGCGGGAGCCGGGACTACCTCCCGCCGGGCATCGATAAATTGCGGTACCTGGCTTTCGAGGTCCTCGCCGCTACCGCCTTCTCCGCCGCCGTTAGACTTGGTCTTCTCCGTCCCGCTCTCGTCGCCGCCGCACCCGACGACAGCCGCGGCAGCCAGGCCGCTGCTCGTGAGCGCCGCGCTGGTCAGTAAGCGCCGGCGGCTGAGCCGTCTACGCCTGAACCGGTTCCAGTAAGTAGACTCCTCCATCAGGCTCGCGCTCCTTTCAGCCTGCTGTCATTCAATACGTTGCCAAAGCAGAGAAGGTTCGCGGGCGATTATCAACCGAGCCGCAAGCGGGGATCAAGAACGTCACGGAGCGCATCGCCAGCAAGGTTTAAGCCCAGAACAGCGAGCGCAATAACGCCGGCGTAGGAGGTCACTTCCCACGTGTGCTCCGCCACGCCGCCTCGATATGCTTCACCGAGGTCTAGGCCCCAAGAGGCTCCCTCTGCCGGAACAACCTGCGGGACAATGAACGCGAGCGCGGCTTCAGCAAGGATAACGACGCCAAGGCCCGTGGAGAATACCACGATGATAGAGGCCATAATGTTAGGCAGTATGTAAAATGCCATCGTCCTCGCGTCAGTTGCCCCAATGACTCTTGCCGCCTCGACGTATTGCTGCTCTCTCGTCGATAGGACCACTCCGCGCACGATTCGCTGTACTTGAGGTATGCCGACGAATCCCAATGCGAAAGCCGCAACCACAAGGCTGGGCTGCGAGGTGAACGGGGCAATAGATAGGATTAGAATCAGCGTGAGTAACGGCGGGAAAGACTGTATGGCATCCAAGATCCGCTGAACGCCCGTGTCGAACCACCCCCGGAAGTAGCCGCTGATCACTCCGATAAACGTACCCACTGCTGTCGCGAGCGCCAGCGCCCAAAGGCCGATAAACAGAGACCGGCGCGCGCCCCAGACGACGCGTGCAAAATTGTCCCGCCCGTGGCTGTCCGTCCCGAGCCAGTGCTTCGATGAAGGCGCCGCATCTTGGTTAAGGCGACCGGTCAGGTTCTTGAAGTTCTGCTCCTCGCCGTAAGGAGCGAGCCACGGCTTGCCGAGCTTGAAGCCAAGCGGCGAGTGCGGCAGTTCCGGCACGCCGAATTCCGCCTTCGGCGTGCCGAGCGTCATCGCAATCACGAAGAAGACGAAAAAGAAGCCGACCGCTCCAAGAGGCTTCCGGCGGATGAACTTTAGGACATTGTGAATGACACCCGGGCGATGGGGCAGCGCAAACTCTGGCGCTGCCGGGCCGATGCTGGGAATCGCTCGTTCTTGCGCCATCTCGTCCTCAGCTGTAGCGAATGCGGGGGTCCAACCACCCGTAGGCGACATCCACCAACAGATTAATAAACACGAGCATGACCGCGACAACCAGCACTATGCCCTGAATGACGGGGAAATCGTGCTGCAGAGCAGCGCTGGTCACGTAGAACCCGACGCCGGGGATATTGTACAGGGTTTCTAGGATCACGTTCCCGCTGATCACCGAGCCGAGGAGAAGGCCGATTACCGTGAGTACGGGGATTAAGGCGTTCTTCAGGGCATGTCTGATGATCACGACCCGTTCGCGAAGCCCTTTCGCCCAGGCAGTCCTGACGTAGTCTTGTCGCATCACTTCCAGCATCTGGGAGCGGAGAAAACGCATGAGAACCGCGCCCGTGCCGAGCCCGCCCACAAGCGCCGGCCCCGTTACCCGCTGCAGATTCTTCACGGGATCTTCCCATATATCCTTCCATTCAGAACCTGGACCCAGCCATTGGTCCAGGCCGGTGCCGCCGGCGTACCTCGTGGTCAACAGGACCACGAAGACAGCGATGACGAAGACGGGTATGCCGAGGAAGAAGAGCGCGACAAAGCGCAGGATATAGTCGACCCACTTATCCTGTCTGATGGCGGAAATTACGCCCACCGGGACA
Source organism: Chloroflexota bacterium (assembly GCA_005880075.1). Classification (GTDB taxonomy): domain Bacteria; phylum Chloroflexota; class Dehalococcoidia; order SM23-28-2; family RBG-16-64-32; genus CF-163. The sequence continues at coordinate 4,706 of VBJT01000154.1, read as the reverse complement.
CCGACGAGTAGCGCTACCACAATCTGAAGAAGGCCTAGCTCGATAGATGGAGCCGCCCGTGAAGTGATTTCGTGCATTACCGGCTTCTTCTCCGAGAAAGTCTTGCCGAAGTCAAGGGTCACGGTGTTCTTCATGAAGTCCACGTACTGCTTGGGAATGCTCTCGTCCAGGCCGAGAAGGTTCCTCGCCACTTCCTTGCATTGCTGCGTGTCCTCCCCGGCATGGAAGCAACCAGCGGCAAAAGTACTCACCACCTGATTTGAGTCGACGCGCAGCGCCGCAAACACCATCGTCGCCACAAGTAGCAGCACAACGCCGTTTAGGAGCATGCGACGGATAATGTACTGCTGCATTTCCTTACCCGCGTAGGCTCCTGGCTTACCGTAGTGTCCGCATTGGGGCGAGCATGGTGGGCACGTGTCGCCGGCCTCCCGGGCGACTGGTGGCTAGAAAATTATCACCGGCGTATGGCCGTGTCAAGGGATGGTTAATATTCGCCATTTCTCGGCCGGGTCCCGGGTCCCCATGGATCTGCAGAGACTCCGGCTGCGTTGACAGCTTGACCCTTTTCGCCTAGGATAGTTACTGCAATCACAAATGTGATGCGCCAAATCTCCCGACGTGTCGGGGGACCGGGGGAGCGCAGTGGGGTGAAGCCCCGCTTCGGCGGGGTAGGGTCAAGGGCCCTTTCGACCCGAACCCGTCAACTAACCTCGGCGGCGGAGGAAAGGGCCGTGCCTAACAAATGGTGAACGGCCTTTCTGTCGTGTCTTAACTAGGGAGGTGGGCTCGATGCAGACTGCTCCCCCGCGTAGCTGTCCGCGATGTGAGGGCTCAATGTTATTCGAAGAGGACTGGTACGGCGCGTACAGCACCTGCCTCTCCTGCGGATATGTTTACGAGTTCGGCGCTACTGCTGCCCTGGAACTCGAGAGCGACGGCACTGGGGACCAACGTCAGCGTCGGCGCCAGCCTTCTCACGGCAAGCTCCGCCTCTAAAATCCCAAGTATCACCCCCGCGGTGGTAAGGTTGGCCCGCCACCGTGTACTCTTGGCCGCCTAATTCTTATTCTCTCTATACACAATATTAACTAATCTTTCGGCACCTTCCTCTTGCCTCTCCGTCGCAGCCGCTCTTATGCTGAGTCTGCGTGAACAATGACCGGTATGAGCAGTTGACCGTTGAGGGAGGATTCCAGGGTATGCTCTCTCCAATCAAGGAGAGCCAGGGCGGCGCCTTCTCAGTGCTTCAGCTTCATTTCCTCCGGCGCTTGAATCGCCTCCTCCTCCTGCGTCTCGAGCAGTCCGGGCAGCTCAATGAAGAGGGTCTCCACCTTATTGACCGTGCTATCTACTCTACATACTGCGATGCGGTCGACCTCGGCGTGATGGGAGAGGCTCAAAAGCTGCTGCACCGCACGGCTGAGTCGTCTGCAGGATAGACCCGGCTAAGACGTGTCCGGCGCAGATTAGCCGGACACCGCCGCAACCGGCGGCGCCTGCCGCACGACCGAGTTCCGCAGAACCCCGATTCCATCGATTTGCACTTCAACGGTATCGCCTTCGAGTATCGTCGGCGTTTCGCCGGGCGTACCGGTAAATAATAGATCGCCCGGCTCAAGCGTACACACCGCCGACGCGAACGCGATCAGCGCCCCCACGCTGTGGACGAGCGTCACTGTATTCGTCCGCTGCCGCTCTTCGCCGTTTATGCGAGTCGTCAACTCTAGCCCGGCCGGATCGAGTTCGGTAGCGATCACCGGGCCGATGGGCGAAAACGTATCGGCGCCCTTGGCGCGCCACCACTGTAGGTCGTCGCGCTGCCAGTGCCTGGCGCTCACGTCGTTGCCGCACGTGTATCCAAAAACGTAGTCGAGAGCTTCGTCCACGCTGACCCCCCGGCAGGCTCGGCCGATCACGACCACGAGCTCACCCTCGGCGTCCACCCGCCGAGCGCCCTCCGGCAGGACGATCGGCTCGTCGTTCCCAATAACGGATGACGACGGTTTGAGAAACAATTGCGGCTCGGCCGGCGCCTCTTCACTCTTCGTGATCACGCTCGCGCCCGGAGCGTGCGACTGATAGTTCACTGCGGCCGCTAAGATCTTGCCGGGCCGCGGAACCGGCGCTAGAAGCGTGACCTCCGACAGCGCGATCCCGGTTTGTGTCGGCACATGTTCCCCGAAGATCTCACCTTCCAGCTCGTAGACATGCTCGCCCTCAATAATGCCGTGCGCCTCGCGGGCGCTATGGCGAAAACGGGCGTAGATCATGCCGAGCTTAGAACGGGAGCTGGATACGGCGAAACCGCTCCGTGTAGCCGCCTTTATCGTTGCGCCAGAATGCTCGCACGCGGCCGGACATTTCCTCGAAGTTTTCGAACTGGCTCGCGTGCTGGCGCAAGGCTTCGAACTTCGTCTCGATTGTCTCCGTAATGTCCACGTCGAAGTTGGTGTCGGAGGCGCTCCAGAGGTAAATTTCCTTCGCGCTATACGGCTCGAGGCCTTCTTTTAACAACTCCGGGAAGCTCGGCCGGTTGCGCGCCATGGGGTACACCGCATCGATCGCGACTTCACCCGCGTGGCGGTGATCCGGATGGTTCACGAATATGTTGCGCACGATCTGGTCCGTGTCGTGAGTGAACACCGCCCACGGTCTCAACTTACGTATAAAGCGGACCACATCGCGCATCAATTCGCGGGTGTAGTCGAGTTCCCCGTCCACGTAGTCGAGGAAGAACACCTCCTTAACCCCCAACACCCGAGCAGCCGCGCGCTGTTCCTCTCGCCGCAGCGGGACCAGCTTTTCCGGAGTCATCTCTGGGTCCTCGCTACCCTTAGAGCCATCGGTGCAGATCAGGTAATAGAACTCCCATCCGTTCTTGGACCAGAGAGCCGCCGTGCCTCCCACCCCAAATTCTGAATCGTCTGGGTGCGCCGCAACAACCAGCGCACGCTTCGGCCCTTCTTCTTCGGGCGTTGGCAGGCTTACCTCTTCAAGTTCGCTGGCCATGGACGCTCCTTCTCGGTTGGGGCAGGTAGCGACGGGCATTGTAGCAAATGCCACGGCCGCATTGACAATCGAACGTATGCTCTCTAGACTTTTGTTCTAAAAGAACAAAAGTTCGGTCACTGATTGGCCGGGCATGGAGGTAGCGATGAGAGAGTTATCGCCGAAGCAGTTCAGCATTCTGGAATTCATCCGCAGCTTCGTTGAGGAACACGACTATCCGCCGACTATCAGGCAAATCCAGGAAGCGTGCGAAATCAGCTCGACATCAGTTGTTGACTACAACCTGCGCGCCCTCGAGAAGCTGGGCTACATCCACCGGGACCGCGACGTTTCCCGCGGGATCGAGCTCGTCGACAAGCGCCCGCGCGTGGTTGCGATACCCATTATCGGCACGATCGCGGCAGGCCAGCCCATCCCGGTCCCGTCTGCCGATACTTGGCAGCAATATGACTCCGAAACGGTGCATGTGCCGCCCGACAAGGTCGGCAAGCGGGAACACGTCTACGCCCTCCGAGTCAAAGGCGAATCGATGATTGACGCGCTCGTGAACGATGGCGACATCGTGGTCATGCAAAAGGCGGAGACTGCTCAGGACGGCGAAATGGTCGCCGCCTGGCTCAAGGACGAGCAGGAAGCCACGCTTAAGAGGTTCTACCACGAGGGCGACCGCGTACGTCTGCAACCGGCAAACCGGACAATGGCGCCTATCTATACCGATGCGGCAAACATCCAGGTGCAGGGTAAGGTTATCCACATCTCCCGCGATAACCCCTGAGCCGTAGTTCCAGCCGAGCCCCTGCGCAGCGCTGATATAATGGCAACAACGCCCTGAATCTGGCGGTACTTGTAGCAAACAAGGAGTCCGCTTGACCGCTCCGATCCTGCGCATCGAAGACCTCTCGGCCGAATTTGCCACGCTCGACGGGACCGTTAAGGCCGTCAATAACGTCTCTCTCTCGCTGCGGGAGGGCGGCACGCTCGGCTTGACGGGCGAGAGCGGGTCGGGCAAGACGTCCGTCGCCTTATGCATACTCAACCTATTGCCGTACCCGGGGCGCATCACTTCGGGACGTGTCTTGCTTCACGACACCGACGTCCTTTCCCTCGCGAATGACCAGCTACGCCAGGTCCGCGGCCGCGACATCGCGATGGTCTTCCAGGACCCGGCTACCGGACTGAACCCGGTCCTCTCCGTCGGTCAGCAGGTGGAGGAGATAATCACACACCACGTGGATGTCCCGAGGCGCGAGGCGAAGCAGCGAACAGTCCAGGTGCTCGCCCAGATGGGGCTTCCAGACCCTGAGCAGGTGGCTAGTCGCTACCCATTCCAGCTTTCGGGCGGGATGTCCCAGCGAGTCATGATCGCGATCGCCACTGCCCTCAACCCCAAGGTGCTTGTTCTAGACGAACCGACCTCGGCTCTCGATGTTACGGTACAGGCCGCCATTCTTCACGACCTGCGGCGGCTTCAGCACACGTACGGCACCTCGATTCTGCTAATCACCCACGATCTCGGGATCGTGGCGCAGATGGCCGAGGAAGTCGCGGTAATGTATGCCGGCTCCGTTGTGGAGTATGCAGACGCCCACACATTATTCGACCGGCCGCGCCATCCCTACACCTGGTCGCTGTTGGCGAGCCGTCCTCGCTGGGACAGAGAGGGCGACGAGCGCCTACCGTCGATTCGCGGAACG
>VBJT01000226.1 GCA_005880075.1 Chloroflexota bacterium | reverse complement strand
CTATCCACCCGGCGCCCACCGCGTTCACGGTCACGTCTGACCGCGCCCACTCGAGCGCCAGCGCCCGCGTCAGGTTCAACACGCCCGCCTGCGCCGCACAGTACGCGCTGCCGTTCGCCATTCCGCGCTCCGCCAGCACGGAGCTGATATTGATGATGCGCCCGCTCTCGCGCCTGAACATCTCGCGTCCGGCCGCTCGGCACGCCAAGAACACGCCGGTAAGGTTCGCGTCAACGACGCGACGCCACTCGGCAAGCGATATCTCGAGCGCCGGCTTCGCGAAGTGTAGATCCTGCGCGTTCACAAGAATGTCGAGACGCCCGAACTCGGAGTTCGCCCGCGCGACCAGCGAATCGACGTCCTTCTCATCCGCGGCGTCGATCGCCTGGGCGGAGCCCTTGCGGTCCAGCGCCCAGATCTCGTTCGCGCACGAGTTCGCCGCCACCGGGTTCGATGCCCCGATAACCAGCGCCGCTTTCCCCGCCAGCGAGAACTGCTCGACGACCATTAAGACATCCCTCTATGCCGCGATAGCGTCCCTTCCCGCTCGTCCTGAGGCTCTCCTGGGACGAGCGGGGCACCCGCGTCCGGCGCCCCCTTTCCGCTCGTCCTGAGGCTCTCGGAGGCCTGTCCTGAGCGACGCCGAAGGGACGAGCGGAGCACAACGTCCCGCATCAGTCGCCTTCCAACTCCACCACCGGCGCGAACCCCGTTGGCAGCTCGCCGCCGGCCAGCCCGCCGCCATCCAACACAATCACCTGCCCGTTCATGTAGCTCGTGAGGTCGGACGCGAGGAGCACGCACAGCGGCCCAAGCTCCTCGTCCCTTCCCAGACGCCCCATCGGCACGAACTTTCCGTGCTTCCACCACTCTTCCATTGCCGGGTCGCCGTGCGGAAACAGCCCCGGCGCGATCAGGTTCGCCTGGATCGCCGGCGCATAAGTCATCGTCAGTGAGCGCGTGAAGTTGATCAGCCCCGCCTTTGCCGACGTGTAGATGAAGTTGTTCCGTCCCGCGCGCAGCCCGAACCCGGACGTCACGTTAATGATCTTCCCGCCTCCCCCCTCGAGCATGTGCGGAATGACCGCCCGCGAGCAGTACATCGCTCCCCCCAGGTTCGTGGCGATGCCCACCCGCCACTGCTCGTCCGTGATCGCTTCGAGTGAGTTGCCGAACCCGTCGGTCGCCCCGCCCGCGTTGTTCACGAGAATATCGATCCGCCCGAATTCGCCGAACGTCGCGTCGACCATCGTCTTAACCGACTCTGAGTCCGTCACGTCACACCTCACAGACAGACATCGACGCTCCGTCTGTCGTACAAGCCCCGCCGTCTCCTCGATCTGCGACTCCGTCCGCGCCGTCGCCACGATGTCTGCCCCAGCGTCCGCGAGCGCCACTGCCATCGCCCGCCCCAACCCGCGCCCTGCGCCGGTAACGATGGCCACTTTGCCGTCCAGCCGCAGCTTATCGAGGACGCCCATCGGCGCCTGCCCCTTCTTCCCTCGACCCGCTTCCTTCTTCCTTGAACTTCCCGTCGCGCCATTCAACCGCCGCCTTCAGCCCTTGCTCCTTCGCTCGCCGGTAGAACTCGTGCACCACCGGCGACTGTCGGCCGATCGCGTCGCGCTCGGCGGCCATGCGCTGCATCGTGCGCGCGCCCATCAGCTCCATCGCCATGTTTACGATGCGCTTGTTCGCCGCGAGCAGGTCGACGTCAATCAAGGCCATCTTATCCGCCAGCGTCTCGACCTCGGCCTCGAGTTCCTCCGGCGGGACCGCCTTCAGGACGAAGCCAGCGCGCTCCGCCTCCTTGCCTGAGATCACGTCGCCTGTAAGTAGCATCCGCTTCGCCCACTGCGGCCCGCCCAAGTACGTCCACATGTGCCCGACCGGCGAGCCCATCGCCCGCACCGGCGGAAACCCGATCCGCGCGTCCTCCGCCGCGAGCACGATATCGCACAGGAAGACGAGGTCCGTCCCGCCTGCGAGGCAATAGCCGTGCACCTGGCCGATCACGGGCTTATGCATGTCCCAGAGCGCCATCCGCATCTGCTGCGCCTGCTCGAGGTACCAGATGTCGCGCTCCATCGAGTGTGCGGATGCCGCGTGCGTCAGCTCGCCCGGCGGAGGCGTGATGTCGTACCCCGACGAGAACGCCCGCCCGGCGCCCCGCAAGATCACGACGTGCACCTGCGGGTCGCGGTCAGCCGCCCACAGCGAGTCCCGCAGCTCCTGCTGCATCTGCCATGAGATCGCGTTGAGCTTATCGGGGCGGTTCAGCGTGATGCGGGCCTTCCCGCCGTCCGTCTCGTAAAGAATCGTCGAATATTCCATTGGACGCTCCTGGTCTGGCGTAGGGGCTACCGGCTGTCGCCCCGGCTGCGGTTCGCGCGCCAAGCTTATCCGCTATCCGGCTCGCCAGCAATAGCGCCCACAACCTCAAGAGCCACGTCACTGGCCTGCCTATGCTCGCGACGTATGACTGAAGACCGCCATTGCGGAACATGACCTTTCTCGACGCCTACAACAGCGCCGCTTCCAAATCCGACACCCATCCTTCGACCGAAGTCGCCTACCACTAACACAATCTGTCCGGCACCGAAGCGATCGAGTTCCTTTCCTGCGAAACGCGTCAGGAAACCGTGAACCGCCAACGCATTACGAAAACGGTCAACGTCATTGACCTGGGGCAGCGTGTGTATGGCCGCATCCAATCCGCCCAACTCCTTCGACACCTGCCGTACCATTACGCGCACCGCCGCCTCATTCGTGGCGTCGATCGCCTGCGCGATCACCTTCCGCCCGCTCGACGACAGCCGCCGTGCGACCCGCTGCACCGCAAACGCCGCCTCCGCCTCACTCGTCGCCGCCACGGCGGCGACACTCCCGCCCGCTTCGGCGACAGCGTTCGTGACAGCGCGGCCAATCTCGTTCTCGGCGAAATCCCGTCCAGCATCTCGCGCGTCAGCCGCCCCGTCTGCGTGTTCTGCTGGCTCGGATGGTACGAGCAGATAATGGTGCGCCCATCCTCCAGCGGCGCCTCGACTCCGTGCCCGAAGGCAGGCCGCTTTCGCACGCTGAACGCCCGGCACACGCCGTCATATGCGAACGACCCGAGCGCGACGATCACGCGCCAGGGCAGAAGGCTCAGCTCTCGCTCGAGATGCGGCAGGCAGTTGTCGCGCTCTTGCGGCGTCGGCTTGTTCCCGGGCGGAACGCAGTGCACGATGGCCGTAATGTATGCGCCGAGCAGGCGCAGCCCGTCATCCCGGTGCTCG